>JBNLCA010000027.1:0-2279 GCA_050303575.1 Paracoccaceae bacterium | reverse complement strand
ACCCGCGACCGCGAGGCGGTGGCCGAGATGCTGCGCGCGACGCGGTTCATCGACGTGATCGTGCCGCGCGGCGGCAAGGGCCTCGTCGGCCTCGTCCAGAAGGAAGCCCGCGTGCCGGTCTTCGCGCACCTGGAGGGCATCTGCCACGTCTATGTCGATGGCGACGCCGACCCCGAGATGGCGCGCAAGGTGGTGCTCAACGCCAAGACCCGGCGCACCGGCATCTGCGGCGCGGCCGAGTGCCTTCTGATCGACCGGGCCTTCTTCGCGGCGCATGGCGCCCCGATGATCGAGGATCTGGTGAAGGCCGGTGTCGAGGTCCGGACCGAAGGGGAGCTTCTCGGTATCGCAGGCACGGCCCAGGCGGAACCCGGGGACTTCGGCAGGGAATTCCTCGACATGATCATCGCCGCCAGGCTGGTCGACGGCGTGGACGATGCGATCGCCCATATCCGGCGTTATGGCAGCCAGCATACCGAGGCGATCCTCACCGCGAACGACGCCACCGCCGAGCGGTTCTTCCAGCGGCTCGACAGCGCCATCCTGATGCGCAACGCCTCGACCCAGTTTGCCGACGGCGGCGAATTCGGGATGGGCGCCGAGATCGGGATCGCGACGGGCAAGATGCACGCGCGCGGCCCGGTGGGCGCGCGCGAACTCACCAGTTTCAAGTATATCGTGACCGGCGACGGGACCGTCCGGCCCTAGAAGGTCAGCAGAACCGAGTTCGGCCCGGTCTCGACCGTGATCGAGCGACCGATCCGGGCGGCGGCGCGCGGTGCGAGGGCGAACTGCACCTCGGCCGGGCGCAACGTCGCAGGCAGGGCGCGGCCGTCCATCAGCGACCAGAGCTCGGGCAGGGCAGTCACCCGCTCGGCCCGGGCCTCGACCATCCAGCGGCCGGCCTCGGAAATGTGAATCTCGCCGCCGCGCGGCAAGGCACTCTCGATACATTGCAGGAGCAGGAAGGCGACCTTCGCCTCGGCGCGCCTCCGATCCTCGGTCACGCCCCAGGTGACGGCAAGGCGCGTGCCGGCATAGACGTCGCGCAGCACCAGTTCCGTCTCGCTCCGCCCCAGCATCTGGCCCTCACCCGCCGCGCCGAAGGCGATACGGAAGAAGCGCAGTCGCGCCGAGGCATGCGCCACGCTGTCGGCGACCAACTGCATCTCGGGCCCGTCCGGCGCGCAGCCGCCCATGCCGATGAGTTCGACCCCGTTCGAGATCGCGCCTACCGGGCTCACGAGATCGTGGCAGATGCGCGATCCGATCAGCGACGCGAGCGCATCGGCTTCGCCGGCGAGCGAAACCGCGCTATCCTCGGTCTGGGGCATTTGATGTCCGTCCATGCCGGAGAGCATCGTTGATCGGGGTAAACGCTATCTTAACGCCGGGCATGCTGGTCACCCATCCGGCACAGGAAGACTGGGGCACGGGCCAGGTCCAGTCGGTCATCGACGGCCGCATCACCGTCAATTTCGAACATGCCGGCAAGGTGGTGATCGACGGGACGCGGGTCGCGCTCATGCTTCAGGCGACCTCCTGAGGCCGGGCCGAGGGGTAGGGGAATCCTGACCCTCAGGGCGCGGTCGGTCAAGCCTTGGTTGTCAGGCCCGGCGGCCGCGCCTATATCGGCCCGGCGATGCTGGAGCGAGGCCTTCCCGTCCGATGAACGCGCAACTTCCGCAGTTCGAGGCGCGCCTTGCGGCGAGCGCGGCCGAGGTCGAGGCGGCCCAGCGCCTGCGCTACGAGGTCTTCGTCGCCGAACTCGGCGGTGGCGGCGAGCTGGTCGACCACGAACGCCGGCTGGAGCGCGACCGGTACGATCCGTTCTGCGAGCACCTGATCCTGTTCGACCGCGCGCGCGGCGACGATGTGGTGGCCGTCTACCGGCTGATGACCGGCGCGGCGGCGGCTCGCGGCCCCGGTTTCTATTGCGCTTCGGAATACGACCTCGCACCGCTTCTCGCCTCGGGCCGCAGCCTTCTCGAGATCGGCCGCTCGTGCCTGCACCCCGATTATCGCGGCGGGGGCGCGATGGCGCATCTCTGGGCCGCGCTCTCGGCCTATGTCGAGGCGCGGGGCATCGAGATCGTCTTCGGCGTGGCAAGCTTTCACGGCACCGACGTCGCCGCGCTGGCCGAGCCGCTGTCCTACCTTTACCAGGCACATCTCGCGCCCGAGCCCCTGCGCGTGCGCAGCCGCGCCTACCAGCCGATGGACCTGATGCCGGCCGAGGAGATCGACCGCAAGGCGGCGATGGTGGCGACGCCCGCGCT
>JBNLCA010000026.1:0-11185 GCA_050303575.1 Paracoccaceae bacterium | reverse complement strand
CGATCCGCAAGGTGCCGATGGCCGGACCGATCAGCCGGGCGGCATCGGGATGCGGAACAAGGCGCGGCTGGAAAATGTAGCCCTCGCCGTAGTGCCCGAGGATCTGTGCCGCCAGGGTCGACGCCGGGACCTCGCCCCCGTCGCCGAGGATCAGCGTGTGCCCGTCCGCGCCCACCGCGTCGATGGCGACGGCGCCAAGCCCGCCCGACCCCGAACGCGGCTTGCCGAAGAGCGGCAGGTTGGCGGGATCGACGAGGAAGGCCGCAAGCGCGTCCGCGTCGGACAGTGTCCGCTCGGCCAAGGGTCCCGACGCGCCAACAAGGGCGCGGACCGGCGCGATGGGCAGGCCCGCGCGCGCGAGAAGGTCCGCCGTCGCCAGCTTGTCGGCCAGATCCGGATGCCGCGACAGCGCGTCCTCGGGCGAGAGCCGGTCATTCAGCGCGTGCGAGCCGCGGGCCGAGACATAGGTTGCGAACCGTTCGGGACCGAAGCCCTGGCGGAAGAAGCCGAACCAGAAATACTCGGTCGGCGTGAAAAGGTGCGGCGGCCGCATCAGGCGCCGGATCTCGCGGAACTGGCGGAAGGCACCCTTGCCGTGCTGCCGCCGGGCCCAGGCGATCGACTGGGCGAGGTTGATGGTGCGCGGCGCTTCCTCGGTGGCGAGCGCGCCGCGCCGCTCTACCGGCATCGGTCCGGCGTCATCCGGTGAGCCGCCGCGGCAGGGGCGTCAGGCCCTTGGGATCGCGCACCCGCATGCCGGCGTTGAGCCGCGCCAGCGTCGCCGCGCGCTGGAAGCGGAACTGGAAGCTCGGGTTGAGGGCGCCCCGGTCGGCCGGCCGCTGGTAGAGAACGTGCATCGGCCGGGCGTTGACCTCGGTCAGGACGGGCCCGTCCGGTGTCAGCACGACGTCATGGGCGAGCTGGCCGTGCGCCGGGAACATCGCGTGGGTCCGCGCGGCAAGCGCCAGGGCGTCGGCCATGAAGGGAAGGACCACGCCGTTGAGCGGCAGCCCGGTCCTGACGGATGTGGTCTGCGGCGTGGTGCACAGATGCTCGGAATTCTGGGCACGGACGATGGCGCCGGTCTCGAGATCGACAAGGGCCAGCCCCTGCTGCGTGCTCGCCGAGGCGCCGTCGGCCATCGCTCCGGGGGGCGGCAGGCGCAATGTCGCGTAAAGCGGCTGAGGCCCGCTGTCGGAAAGCAGCGTCACGACGCGCAGGATGCCGACGGTGTCACCGTTGATCGCCTCGATGTCCGCGTGCTGACGCAGGATCGGCTGGAAGATGAAGCCGAACCGGAAATGCCGGACGATCTCGGCCGCCAACTGCGCGCTTGCCACCTCGCGCCCGTTCCCCAGCCGGAGCGTCGCGCCGCCGTCGGCCCGGTCAATGATGCTGATGGCGCCGATCGAGCTCGACCCGAAGACCGGTTTGGCGAAGCACGGCACGGAATCGGGCGCGGAGAGATAGGCGGCGATGTCGCCCGCCGACTTCAGCATCCGGATCCCCGGCACGTCCATTGTCGCCGAGTAGAGCGCACTGATCGGCGGGATCGGCACGCCGGTCCGTTCGAAAAGCGCGGTCAGCAGGACCTTGTTCGCCATCAGCGAGGTCTGCCGGAAGTGCAGGCTGGGCATCAGCCAGTCGCTGAACCGGTTGTTCGACGCCTGCGACATGTAGGTCCGCCGCCGGGTGCGGTCGAAGCCGGGGCGGAACATCGCGTAAAGGAAATATTCACGCGGCTCGAGCGGGCAGCGCGAGAAGACGGTGCCGGCGATCTCGGTGAACTGGCGAAGCGCGCCCTTCCCGTAGGTCTGGCGCGCCCATTTCATCGATTGCCCGATGTCGAGCTTACGGCCCGGGACCCGCACCGCGAAGATGGGCGCGGAATCCCCGGGGACGTCGGTCGCGGTCATTCCCGGATGGCGTCAGACGAAGAACTGAGCGCCGTTCGCCGACACGGTCGAGCCGTTGATGAAGCCCGACTCGTCCGAGGCGAGGAAAGTGACGATCCGCGCGATCTCGTCCGGCTGGCCGAGGCGGCCGGCAGGAATCTGGCCGACGATCGCCTCCATCACCTTCTCGGGCACGGCCATGACCATCTCGGTCGCGATATAGCCCGGGCAGACCGCGTTCGCGGTGATCCCGGCGCGGGCGCCTTCCTGCGCCAGCGATTTCACGATGCCGAGGTCGCCCGCCTTGGTCGCGGCATAGTTCACCTGGCCGAACTGGCCCTTCTGGCCGTTGATCGAGGAGATGACGATGACGCGGCCGAACTTGCGCTCGCGCATTCCGGGCCAGACAGGATGGACGGTGTTGAAGACGCCGGTGAGGTTGGTGTCGATCACCTGTTTCCACTGGTCCGGCGTCATCTTGTGGAAGGGCGCGTCACGGGTGATGCCGGCGTTCGCGACCACGATGTCGATCGGGCCGAGGTCTGCCTCGACCTGGGCGATACCGGCCTTCGAGGCCTCGTAGTCCGCCACGTTCCACTTGTAGGTCTTGATGCCTGTCTCGGCGGTGAACTTCTGCGCCGCCTCGTCGTTGCCGGCATAGTTGGCGGCGACGGTGCAGCCCGCCGCCTTGAGTGCGGTCGAGATCGCCGCGCCGATCCCGCGCGAGCCTCCGGTGACCAGAGCAACACGTCCCATGAATTCCTCCCAGTTTCGTTTTCGCTTTTGTCTACTCTAGACGTCTTCCTCGGTCTCGACAAAGCGTGCCTTCAGCTTTGCGCCGCCGTACGTGCCGCTTTGGCAATAGGGGCAGGTGCAAAAGCGCTGCCCGTTGGAGCCTGGCGCGTAACGCCAGCCCACCTTGTTCGGCAGCGGCTTCGCCTTGCGGATCTCGGAAGGCGGAACATTGCGCTGGACGACCACCTCGATCCCGAGTTCGCGGTTGTCCATCACCTCGGCCACCGCCTCGTTGGCGCGCCGCGCGGTGTGGTGCTTGTTGAAGTGGCCGATCATGACCACCTCGTCGTCGGGAACGCGGAAGTAGACGCCCCAGAGCTGGCCGCTGTTGAAGCGCTTGAGTTCGCGGACCCATTGATGGGTGACGAAGAAGTCGTCGACGACGGGCATTGCGAAGACGCCCTTGACCGACGATTTCCAGACCGCACTGGGGGCGGCCCGCAGGCCGAGCCGCCGGATCTTTCGGACATTGTCCTCGGTCGTGACGTGGACGAAGGACGCCATTGCCCGGTGTCAGGCCCCCTCGACGCACATGGCGACGCCCATGCCGCCGCCGATGCACAGGGTGGCGAGGCCCTTCTTCGCGCCCGAGCGCTGCATTTCGAAAAGAAGGGTGTTCAGGATGCGCGCGCCCGACGCGCCGATCGGGTGGCCGATGGCGATGGCGCCGCCGTTGACGTTTACCTTCGACGTGTCCCAGCCCATGTCCTTGTTGACCGCGCAGGCCTGCGCGGCGAAGGCCTCGTTCGCCTCGACGAGGTCGAGGTCAGCGGCCTTCCAGCCGGCCTTCTCCAGCGCCTTGCGGCTGGCGTAGATCGGGCCGACGCCCATGATCGACGGGTCGAGGCCGGTCGTCGCGTAAGAGGCGATCCGCGCCAGCGGCTTCAGCCCGCGCCGGGCGGCTTCCTCCTCGCTCATCAGCAGGACCGCGGCAGCGCCGTCGTTCAGGCCCGAGGCGTTGGCGGCGGTGACCGTGCCGTCCTTGGTGAAGGCGGGCTTCAGCTTTTGCATCGCCTCGATGCTGGCGCCGTGGCGGATGTACTCGTCGGCATCGACCACGATGTCACCCTTGCGGGTCGAGATGGTGAAGGGGACGATCTCGTCCTTGAACTTGCCGGCCTTCTGCGCCGCCTCGGCCTTGTTCTGGCTGGCGACGGCGAACTCGTCCTGCTGCTCGCGGCCGATCTGCCACTTCTCGGCGACATTCTCGGCGGTCTGGCCCATGTGGTAGCCGTTGAAGGCGTCCCAGAGACCGTCCCTGATCATCGAGTCGATGAACTTCATGTCGCCCATCTTCTGGCCGGCGCGCAGGTGTGCGACGTGGGGCGAAAGGCTCATGCTTTCCTGGCCGCCGGCGATGACGATGCCGGCGTCGCCGAGCTGGATGTGCTGGGCGCCCAGCGCCACCGCGCGCAGGCCCGAGCCGCAGACCTGGTTGATGCCCCAGGCGGCGCTTTCGATCGGCAGGCCGGCGTTGACGTGGGCCTGGCGGGCCGGGTTCTGGCCCTGGCCGGCGGTCAGCACCTGCCCCAGTATCGTCTCGGAGATGTCCGCCTTGTCGATGCCGGCGCGCTCGACCACCGCTTCCAGCACGGCCTTGCCCAAATCGTGCGCCGGTGTGTTCGCAAAGGATCCGTTGAAGCTGCCGACCGCCGTGCGTGCGGCGGATACGATTACAACGTTGGTCATGGGCCTACTCTCCCTGTCGCCGGTCATGCCCGGGAAAGGCGAGTCGCGCCGCCCCCGGACCCTTGTTTACCTAGGTAAGGAACGGCGCCGGAAAGGGCAATGGCAACTCTGCCGCGGCGCGGCTCAACCGGCGCGGCGGCGGTCGAGGCGCGTCCGCCACGGCGGCATCGTGGTCGGCGCGCCGTAATAATAGCCCTGCTGGCAGTCGATGCCCATCTCGGTCAGGAACGCGGCGTCGGCGCCGTCCTCGACCCCCTCGGCCACGGTGAACATGTCGAAATGTTCGGCGATGGCGACAAGGGCACGGGTCAGGCACTGGTTGTCGGCGCTTTCGTGGATGCCGTTGATGAACTGGCCGTCGATCTTGATCGCATCGAAGTAGAACTGCCGCAGGTAGCGGAACGAGGTATAGCCCGCGCCGAAATCGTCGAGCGCGAACGAGACCCCCTCGCGCTGGAGCGACTTCATGAAGGGGATGACGATGTCGGGCACCGCCATGGCCGAGCTTTCGGTGATCTCGAGGATCAGCCGTTCGCCCGCGGTCGGGTCCATGTCGAGGCCGGCGCGCAGGGTGTTCATCCAGCGCGGATAGCCGATCGAGCGCGCCGACATGTTGATCGACAGGCGCAAACCCGGTTCCTCGGCCAGCGCCTCGAATCCGAGTTCGAGCGCCATGCAATCGAGCATGCGTCCGACCTCGTTCGCCTCGGCGGCGGCGATGAACTCGCGCGCGGGGACGATGCGGCCGGTCTCGTCCTGCACGCGAATCAGGCCTTCGTGGAAGGCGACGCTGCCCGGGCGGCGGGACTGGATGATCGGCTGAAAGGCGAGCTGGACGGCGCGCCGGCGGATCGCGTCGCGCACCATGCGGAGCACGCCGCGCTCGCGGATGGTGACGGCCGCGTCGAGCGGACTTTCGGCGCCGGGCTCCGGCAGGCCGTCTTCTGCATCAGGCTCGAACGCCATCCCGCTTACTCCCGATCTTGCCGGGACACATTCGCCATCGAGTCTTTCGCCAAGGTAAACTATTGGATTTTGTTCTAAGTCGATACGAATGCCGGGAGGGGAGGAGAGCATGGAACGCTGCGGCTGGTGCGGCACCGATCCGGAATATGTCGCCTATCACGACACCGAGTGGGGCGTGCCGGAACACGATGCGCGGGCGCTGTGGGAGAAGCTGATCCTCGACGGGTTCCAGGCCGGGCTTGCGTGGATCACGATCCTGAGGAAGCGCGACAACTTCCGCCGCGCCTTCGCCGGTTTCGATCCCGAGGTGATCGCGCGCTGGGGCGAGGCCGACGTGGCGAGGCTTCTCGCCGATCCGGGCATCGTCCGGCACCGCGGCAAGATCGAGGCCGCCATCGGCAATGCACGCGCCTGGATCGAGATCCAGTCGGGCGAGGGATTTCACGATTTCTGCTGGAAGCATGTCGGCGGCGCGCCGCTTCAGAACAGGTGGGGCAGCCTTTCCGAGGTGCCGGCCCAGACGGCGGCCTCGCGCGCCCTGTCAAAGGAGCTTCAGGGCGCCGGGTTCCGCTTCGTCGGGCCGACGATCACCTACGCGTTCATGCAGGCCACCGGCCTGGTGAACGACCACATCGTGCCCTGCCACCGGCACACGGAAATCGAGGCCCTCGCCACCGCAAGGTGAGGACCTTCAGGCTCCGGTACTGTCCGCCGCAACCCACCCTTCGGGTGCGCCGCATCAACTCGCCGCCATGGCCGCCTGAGGCCGTTCGAGCGGGTGCGTCGTCGCGGCAATCGCCGTGGCGCTGCGCTCGGCCGGCATCGAGAGGACCGCGTAGCGGCGTCCGTCGCCGTCGCAGGCGTAAGGCTCGCCGATCCGGTTCGCGGCATGGCCGATCTGGCGCAGTACCCGGGTCATCGTCACCGGGGATAGCGAGATGAGCCTGTCGGCGCCGTTGCGCCGCGCGACCTGCACCACCCCGTCGAGGATCAGCGCCAGGCATTCGGATCGCTCCGCCTGGGTCTGAAGCTCGTCCGAGACGACGAGCCGGGTGCATTCCCAGACCGCCGGTGTGCGGATCTCCGAGTCGATCACCTGCGGCGGGATGTCGGCCAGCTTGCCTAGCCAGGCGTCACGCAGCATGTAGCTGTGCGATCCCCAGACCGACGTCGTGGGCATCACACGTGCCCCGCCGACCACCTGGCCGTCCCTCAGGACGATCGAGTAGTGCGCGACAGGCGTGTCGTACTGGTCCATCTCGACGTCGTTGTTGTGCGGGATGTCCCAACCCAGCGTATCGACGAAGAACCGTTTTCTGAGCTTGAGGAACTCCCAGAACGCGGTGCCGTGCTGGTGCATACTCGACAAGTCAAAGGTTACGTTAATCATATCCACTCTCCTTTGCGGTGAGTGGAGTAGAACATCAACAGTGGCGTCTGTAACGTCCCCTCGTATGAAACAGTCGTCGGGGACCTTTCGTTGTTGTCTCTTTCTGACCTGTCAGACTAGCCCAAAGTCACTGGCCATCGTTGCCGCCTGAGTGCTTGTCTTGGCCCCAAGCTTCAATTTGGCGTTCTTCAATCTCTGTTTCACCGCCCCTTCGGTGACGCCCAGAATGCCGGCGATTTCCTTCACGAGGAGCCCGTCCTTAACCATCCTTAGCGCTTCGAGCTCGGCTTTCGTCAATGTCTTGGGGGGCGCGTAGTCGCGGTGCAGCTGCAGGATGCGGGCCGACAGTTCCTCGAGCTCGTCCTCGGCGAACTCGCGGTCCGACCGGCAGAACGACCCGAAGCTGCGCAGGCCGGGCTCGACCTCGTCGATGAAGACGACGGCCGCGCCGTAGATCAGACCGTGGTCTCCTGCCCGACGCAGGACCCCGTTGGGGTCAGGAAGATTGATCTCGCTCCAGCGAATCGAGCCGGCGCCGGCGTAGACCCAGCGCAGAACCGGGTCCGACACCATCAGCCCGCCCGATGTATACTCCTTCACCCATTCGGCCGGCAGCGCGTTGTGTTCGACCATTGGATAAATGAATCCAATCCGCAGGGCCACATAGTGGCCCGCGGGCGCCAGGGGCGAAAAATCAAGAGGGTTGCTGATTCCGTCCATTCCGGTTCATGGGCACGGGCACATATGGTTGTTTGAGCCTGGTGCGACTATCGAAGTAGTTGAGTAGTCGCAAAACCTTACGTCAAGCTTGTCGTGACAAGCAACCAGTCCTGGGTCTAGATTGCCTGCATGAGCGCGAAATCGACAGTCGGCCAGATCCTCGAGCGGATCACCAAGCGAAGCCCGTCCGGGTTCGCCATTGGCCTGCACATCACCTTCTCGACGCCGAAGTACCTGTTCCAGTCCTATGACCGGAAGTGGATCGAGATCTACTCGAAGAGGGGCCTCATTCTCAGGGATCCGACGGTCCGCTGGGGATTCGGCAACACCGGCACCATTCGCTGGAGCACGCTGGCCGAGCAGGATGAGGAGGGCGTTCTGAAGCTGGCGGCCGAGCATGGGCTTAAATACGGCGTAACGGTCGGATTGGACTGCGACAATTCGCGCACCATCGCCAGCTTCGCCCGGCCCGACCGCGAATTTACCGACGCCGAGATCGACGATTCCTTCAACGACCTCATCGAGCTTCACAAGGCGACGCAGGGGACCGAGAGCCTGTCGCCCGAGGTGCACGAGGTGCTCAAGCGGATGTCGGTCATACTGACCCACGGCTAGGGTCAGCCATCCCCCATCAGCGCCGAGAAGATCGCGAGCGCGTTCTCGTCGTTCCAGGTCGCCTCGCCCATCAGGCGCGCGATCTCGCGGCCCTCGGGGTCGATGATCACCGTCACCGGCAGGCCCATCACGCCCATCGGGCGGGCAAGGTCGTGGCGCGGGTCGATGAAATAGGGCAGGTTCGTCACCCCCGCCTCTTCGAAGAACCGGGTAATCGCCGGCGGCGGGTTGCGCCCGGTCGCCAGCGTGATCACCGCGAAATCCTCGCCGCCGAGCTGGTCCTGGAGTGCCGAGAGCGTCGGCATCTCCTCGCGGCAGGGCGCGCACCAGGTCGCCCAGAAATTAAGCACGAGCCATTTGCCGCGATAATCGGCGAGCGAATGGGTTCCGCCCTCGAGATCCGCGAACTCGGTCTCGGGCAGCACCATCGGCTCGGGGTGGAAGACCAGCTTGCGCATGTCGCCCGCGCGCAGCGCCTCGATCGCGGCGCTGTCCGCCACGGCCGCGTTTGCGAAAACCACAAGCGCCGTGTAGAGGACGGCCAGTCTTACCAAACCCATTCATCCCTCCGAGGGGCAGATGACCGACAAGACCCGGAATGCCATGTGGGGCGGGCGCTTCGCCGAAGGCCCCGACGCGATCATGGAGGCGATCAACGCCTCGATCGGGTTCGACCAGCGGCTGGCGCCCCAGGACATCCGGGGTTCGCGGGCCCATGCCGCCATGCTGGCGGCGACGGGCATCCTGACGGATAGCGACGCCGGGGCCATCCGGGAAGGGCTTCTCACGGTCTTGTCAGAGATCGAGACGGGCGTGTTCCCGTTCCGCACCGAGCTGGAAGACATCCACATGAATGTCGAGGCGCGGCTCAGCGAGCTGATCGGCGCGCCGTCCGGCCGGCTGCACACCGCGCGCAGCAGGAACGATCAGGTGGCGCTCGACTTCCGCATGTGGGTGCGGGACCAGTGCGACCAGGCGGCCCTTGGACTGCAGGCGCTGCAACGGGCGCTCGTGGCCCAGGCCGAGGCCGGGGCCGACTGGGTGATGCCCGGCTTCACCCATCTTCAGACCGCGCAACCGGTGACCTGGGGTCACCACATGCTGGCTTATGTCGAGATGTTCGGCCGCGATGTCGGCCGCCTCACCGACGCGCGCGCCCGGATGAACGAAAGCCCGCTCGGTGCAGCGGCACTGGCCGGGACCTCGTTCCCGATCGACCGCGAGATGACGGCGAGGGAGCTCGGCTTCGACCGGCCGGCCGCGAATTCGCTCGACGCCGTTTCGGACCGCGACTTCGCGCTCGAGTTCCTGTCGGCCGCGTCGATCTGCGCCATGCACCTTTCCCGCCTGGCCGAGGAGCTGGTGATCTGGTCGACCGCGCAGTTCCGCTTCGTCACGATCTCGGACCGGTTCTCGACCGGCTCGTCGATCATGCCGCAGAAGAAGAACCCCGATGCGGCCGAGCTTCTGCGCGCCAAGCTGGGCCGCATCCTCGGCGCGACGGTGGCGCTGTTCACCGTGATGAAGGGCCTGCCGCTGACCTATTCCAAGGACATGCAGGAGGACAAGGAACAGACCTTCGACGCCGCCGACAGCCTGATGCTGGCGCTTGCCGCGATGGAAGGTATGATCCGCGACCTCACGGCCAACCGCGAGAATCTGGAGAAGGCCGCGGCGTCCGGCTTTTCCACCGCGACCGACCTTGCCGACTGGCTGGTCCGCACGCTGAACCTGCCGTTTCGCGAGGCGCACCATGTGACCGGCGCGCTGGTCAAGATGGCCGAGGACACGGGCTGCGACCTGCCGGAATTGAACCTTGAGGACATGAAGACCGTCCATAGCGGTATAACGCGCGACGTGTATGATGTCCTCGGCGTGAGAAATTCGGTGGCGAGCCGGACCAGCTATGGCGGCACGGCCCCGGAACGGGTGAGGCAGCAGGTCGCGCTCTGGAAGGAGAGACTTTCATGAGACTTGCCCTGGCCCTCTCGCTTGCCGCCGCGCTTCTGGTCGGCTGCACCGAGACCTCGCTCAGCACCTCGATCTACGCCAACTCGAACGGCGTGAGCGTCCACCCCACCGTCTCCGGCAGCGCCGGATCGGTCAGCGCAACGGTTAGCCCATGACAAGATTCGTGCCCCTGATCCTTCTCCTGGCCGCCTGCGGCGCCGACGGCATGCCCGAACGGCCCACCCGCGAGGTGACGCCCGGGCTCACGGTCTCGGGCACGGTCTCGGTCGGCATCACCGGCGGCAACTAGGGGCATGCGCTGGGTCTTCCTGGCGCTGGCGGTCTGGGGCGCGATCCACCCGATGAGCCATTTCCTCGCCTGGTTCGGCGAGCATGGCTGGTCGCTCATGGGCATGGTCGAGGCGTGGCATGCCAACCGGGCAACCTCGGGCCTGGTCTGGGACCTGACCATATCGGCAATCGCACTGACCGTCTGGGTGGTTTTCGAGTGTGTGCGGGACCGTCGCTGGATTGGCCTCGTCGCCATCCCGGCGACCTTCGGGATAGGGGTGAGCTTCGGATTGCCGCTCTACCTGTTTCTCCGGGCACGGCGGGCTGAGTAGGTCCAGACCAAACCGATTGCGCCTTCCCTTGCGTCTGCTATGACCCTCTGTCGGACGAAAGGCGCGGGATCATGGACCATTTTCTCTATCGTGACGGCATTCTCCATGCCGAGGACGTGGCGATCCCCGAGATCGCGGCGGCCGTCGGCACGCCCTTCTACGTCTATTCGACGGCCACGTTGACCCGGCACTTCCGGCTCTTCGAGGAGGCGCTCTCGCCCCTGCCGCATCTCGTCTGTTTTGCGATGAAGTCGAACTCGAACCTCGCCGTGGTGAAGACGCTGGGCGATCTCGGCGCCGGTGCGGATGTCGTGTCCATCGGTGAGTATCTGAAGGCGAAGGCCGCGGGCATCCCGGGCGAGCGCATCGTCTTCTCGGGCGTCGGCAAGACGCGCGAGGAGATGCGGATCGCGCTCAATGGCGGCATCCGCCAGTTCAACGTGGAAAGCGAACCCGAGATGCGGGCGCTGTCCGAAGTGGCGACGTCGCTCGGCGTCACGGCGCCGATCACCATCCGGGTGAACCCGGACGTCGATGCCAGG
>JBNLCA010000025.1:0-13441 GCA_050303575.1 Paracoccaceae bacterium | reverse complement strand
TCTTCGAGGCTGCGCTGGAGGGCGGCGTCGATGGTGAGCCGCAGCATCGGGCGCGTCGGTTCGGCCTCGTGCAGCCGGTCGGCGAGGTGCGGCGCCAGGGCGGGGAAGTCGCGGCGGGCGGTGGGGACGGGTTCGCGCAGCGCGGCGGTGGCGCGGTCGCCGGTGATGGTGCCGTTGCCGGTCATCCGGGCGAGGACGCGGGACCGGGCGGCCTCGGCCGCCTCGGGGCGGCGGTCGGGGCGGCGGTTCTCGGGGCTTTGCGGCAGCGCGACGAGGAGGGCGGCCTCGGCAGGCGTCAGGCGGCCGGGCTCCTTGCCGAAATAGGCGCGGGACGCGGCGCGGATGCCCTCGAGGTTGCCGCCGAAGGGTGCGCGGTTGAGGTAGAGGGTAAGGATCTCGTCCTTGGTCAGCCGCCGCTCCAGCGCCAGCGCGACGCGGATCTGGCGGAGCTTGCCGCCGATCTCGCCGGTGGTGCCGTCTTCGAGAAGGCGGGCGACCTGCATGGTCAGCGTCGAGCCGCCCGAGACGATACGGCCCGAGCGCGCCGCCTGGGCGAAGGCGCGGGCCATGGCGCGGGGATCGACGCCGGCATGGTCGTAGAAGCGCTTGTCCTCGTAGGCGAGCAGCATGCGGACATAGAGCGGGTCGACCTGGTCGAGGCCGACCGCCAGCCGCCAGCGGCCGTCCGAGACGGTGTAGGCGCGCAGGAGCCGACCGTCCCGGTCGAGGACCTCGACGGAGGTTTCGGCGACGAGGGGCGGCAGGTCGGTGGCATCGATCCACTGGTCGAACCGGTCGCGCCCGAAGGCCGCCGCGAACAGCGCGGCGGCCAGCAGGAAGAGCCAGCGGCTCCTCATTCGGTCACGGTCAGCGTCCCGGTCGCGGTGCGGGCGCGGAACTCGGGACGGTACATGTCCTCGACGCTGGCGGCCGGGTGGTGGAACGTCCCGGGCGAGATGGCGCGGACGATGTAGGCGAGCTTGAAGGGCTTGTCGCCGTAGTGGTCCACCGCCGAGAGGAACCGCTCGGCCCGGAACTCGCTGTGCTGGACGTTGGCGTTGCCGAGGTCGAGCCAGTCGAGCGAGCGGATGTCGCCGGACGCGAGCAGGTTCGGGTTGTCGATCTCGAAGCCCGCGGGCAGCGGGTCGTTGACCATCAGCCGCGCTTCGCGCCGGCCGAGCGGCGTGACCTCGATCACGGTGACGAGCCTTGTGCCGGCCTTGACCGAGGCGGGATCGGCCGCCTGCCCGTCCATCGTGTAGTAGCTGCGCGCGATGCGCCAGCCGGTGCCGTCGGCCGGTTCGGGCTCGGAGGGGATGCCGAAGGTGGTGAGGATCAAGGGCACCTCGGTCGTGCCCTCGTTGCGGATGGCGATGGCGCCGCCCGCGGTCTGGTCCTCGAGCATCCGCACCAGCGGCCCGGTGACCGGCTGGCCGTCGACGCTCAGCCCGCCCGAGGGTTCGGAGAGGAGCGCGCGGGCGGCCAGCAGCGTCCAGATCGATTCCTGCGTCGAGTAGTAGCGGCTGGCGTTGGCGGCGATACGGTTCGCCACCTCGTTGCGGTCGATGGCGTTCGAGCCGGCCTCGGCGGCGAGCACCAGGACCGCCGCCGCGTCGCGGTGCGCGGTGCCGTAGTCGTAACGCCAGTAGCCGGCGTCCCAGCTCCAGTCGCCGCGCAGCTTGCGCATGGCGCGGGCGAACATCTCGTCGGCCCGGGTCACGTCGCCGTAGGCGGCGAGCGCGGCGCCCATCTGGGCCGCCGCCATCGGCGTGCGGAACTCGTCGCCCTTGACGTCGGCGTAGTAGCGCAGGTCGCCGATCGCCGCAGCGCCCTCGCGGGCGAGGACGAAGAGGGCGTAGGCGAGGTCTTCGCCGCCATCCTCGAAGCCGGGATAGTAGTTCACCTGGTTGCGCAGGTTATCCATCGCGTTGCGGAAGGCGAGGTCGGGCACATCGTAGCCCTTGGCGCGCGCGCGGCTGAGGAAGTCGGTCACGTAGGCGTCGAGCCACATGTCGCCGGCATAGGCGTACCAGAGGCCGAAGGCGCCGTTCGGGGCCTGCCGGGTGAGGACGCGGGTGATCGCCTGTTCGACACGCTCCTTCGCGGTCCTCGAGACCGAGAGCTGCATCGCCTCGGCGACCTCCTGGAAGTAGAGGAGCGGCATCGCGGCCGATGTCACCTGCTCGGTGCAGCCATAGGGATAGCGGTCGAGCGCGCGCAGAAGACCGGGCACGTCGAACCGGGCGAGCGGCCCGGACGAGATGGTGGCCGAACCGGTCCCGGCGTGCAGGCCGGCGAAGACCGCCTGGTCGAACGAGAAGGTCTGGCCGGGCGCGAGGGTAAAGCGCGACTGGCGCGAGATCTCCGGGTCGGTGACGATGACCGGGACGGTGATCTCCTTCACCAGCTGGCGGCCGTCGGGCGTGGTCAGCGCGATGCGGACCTTGTGGTTGCCGACCTGGTCCGAACTGATCGGGACCGAGAAGACCGCCTTGGCCTTGTCGGCAAGGTCGAAGCCCGAGGGCAGGCCCTGGCCGAGCGTCACGCCGGCGGCCGAGACGTCAAGGCCCATGCGTCCGGTCGGGCCGGTGGCGTGGACGATTTCCAGAAGCAGCCGGGATTCATCGCCCGGCGACAGGAAGCGCGGCACCGAGGCGGTGACAACGACCGGGTCGCGGACCAGGACGTCCGCCTCGGCCTTGCCGACGCCGGTCTTAGACCAGACCACGGCGGCGAGGCGCACCGTGCCGTTGAAGGCCGGCATGTTGAAGCTGGTGCGGGCATAGCCGTCGGCGCCGACCTCGATCGGGCCGGAGAAGTAGGCCACGAGTTCCTCGGTCGGGGGCGGGGTTGCGAAACTTTTCTCGACCAGCGCGTCGCCGCCCGAGCGGACCTCGCCCAGATCGCCCGACATGCCGTCGATCAGCCTTCCATAGACGTCGCGCAGGCCCATGCCCAGCTTGCGCTGGCCGAAGTAGTAACCCTCGGGGTCGGGCGACTTGAAGCCGGTGAGGTTGAGGATGCCGAGATCGGTGGCGGCGACGGTGACCCAGGCGGTTTCGCCCGGCTGCACGCCATCCACCTTCAGCGCGACCGGAAGCGGCGCGCGCGGGTCGGATTCGGCGGCGACCTCGAAGCTGGCCGCAAGGCGCTTCTCGCCCGGATCGACGGCGGCGTGGGCAAGGCCCAGCGCCCGCGCCGGATTGTGGCCGGCCGCGACATCCATCGGGCGGATCAGCGTCGCCGAAACATAGGCGCCGGTGCCCCACTCCTCGGTCACCGGCAGGGTGATCGTGTTGGTTCCCTCGACCAGGTCGACGGGCTGCATGGTGATCAGGTGGTTCGACATCACCGTGACGAGGCCCTTGCCGGCATAGCGCGGCACGATGGTCACGGTCGCTGTCTCGCCGGGCCGGTAGGCGGGCTTGTCGAGGCCAAGCTCAAGCGTGTCGGGCGTGGCCGATGCGTCGGCGGGGGCGTACCAGCCGGCGTAGAAATCGACCGACGAGGCGGCATAGGTGCCGTCCGTCCGCTCGACCTTCAGCTCGTAATAGCCCCAGTCGACCGGCGCGGTGATCTCGAGCGCGCCATCGGCGGTCAGCATCACGTCGCCCGAGGCGACCGGCTGGCGGTTGGTTGTCGGCTCCCAGTACCAGTCGCCGTAGCGGCGGTACCAGTAGTAGTAGCGGTCGAGCTTGTTCAGCGTCCAGCGGACCGGCATGGCGGTGGGCTTGCCGTCCTGGCCGATGGCGATCAGCTTGAAGCCCGCCGGCGTGCCTTGGGCGGCGACGTCTCCCTCGAAGCCGGGGCGGATGCCGATCAGCGCCGAGCTGGGGGTCAGCGGCTTTTCAAGGCGCCGTTCGACCGGGCGGCCCGAACCTTCCGAGACGGTGGTGACGATGGTGGCCCTGAGGGGCCGGTCGACGCGGCCCATGTCGGGGAACGAGATCGGGAAGGTGGCGATGCCCTGCTCGTCCGTGCGCTCGCCCTCGCCCACGGTCAGGGTGTTCGCCTCGACCGGTTCGTCGAACTTGCCGAAGAGAAAGCCGGGGAAATCCTCCAGCGTACGGGTGCCGGTGACGCGGACCTGCGTCGAGATCGGCAGATCGCCCGCCGGGGCGCCGAAGAGATAGCGCGCCTCGACCGTCAGGTCGGGCATGTCGAGCGGCGAGACCGGGCCCTCGGGGAGGGCAAGGGTGAAGTCGATCCTCTCGGGCAGGAAATCCTCGACCAGGACGGTGCGGGTCGAGAGCGGCGCCTCGTCCACGTCCGCGTGAATGGCGATGGACCAGCTGCCGCGCGGCGCGGTGGCGTCGACCGGCAGGTCGAAGACATGCCCGCCCTGGTGCGCGGCGGCGGCGAGGTTGCGCGAATATTCCACCCCGTCGGGGCGGGTCAGGATCGCTGTCAGGGGAAGCCCGTCGATCGCAATGGCCTCGGGGTCGCGCGAGAGCGCGGTGACGTGGATCGTGTCGCCGGGCCGGTAGATGCCGCGGTCGGTGGCGAGGAAGAGGTCGATGGGACCGGCCGGTTCGCGCCCCTCGACGCCGCGGTCGGAGAGGTCGAACTCGGGATCCTTGAGCGAGAGGAACGCGATGTCGTCGCCCAGCGTCACGGTGACGAGGTTCGGGTCGGCGCCGCCCGTTCCGCGCATCAGGCCCGGCGGGAAGAGCGCGTAGCCCTGCGCGTCGGTCTTGATGTCGCCCAGCACGTTGTTGGTGGTCGACAGAAGCTGGAGATCGGCGCCCGCGACCGGCTCGGCCGTGGCGAGGCTGCGGACGAAGACGTGGAGGCCGTCGACGCCCGACATGGTGGCAAGGCCGAGGTCGGAGACGATGAACGACTGCGACGCCGTCGAGCGGTTCTCGCCGTCCTTGCCCGAGATGCGGGCCTGGAGCTGGTAGAGGCCGGGTTCCAGCGTCGCGATCACCTCGCCCAGCGGCAGGCGGGTGGTGACGTCCTTGTTGAGCGTGTTCTCGACGACGCCCTCGCCGGTCCAGACGGCCTCGGAGATGTTGTCCGACCAGTCCTCGCTGCGCCAGTAGGAGAAGCGGTTGTCGATGTAGCCGGCCTGCACGGCGCGCACGAAGTTGCGGTCGCCGACGCGGAAGAGCGCGAGGTCGACCTTGTCGGTGTTGACGGTGGTGACCGGAACCGCGGCCTCGGCCGATTTCGGCAGGACATAGGCACGGCCGGGGAAGCTGACCTGCGCCGAACGGTCGCCGACATAGAGGTTCAGCTCGAAATCCTTCTGAGTCACCTCGCCCGAGGCGGCGGGCAGGCCCTGGCGGAAGACGACCTTGTGCCGCTCGCCATGGCCGACGCCGCGGATGCAGAGGCGGTTGTCCGAGGGTTCGACCGAATAGCCCGATCCCTGTATCTGGACATAGGTTGCGTAATCGACGCCGGCCGGCACCAGCCGCTCGTTGAACACGGCGCAGATGGTGGGCGTGACGGAATCGCTTTCGATCTCGTGCTCGACGATGCGGAAGCCGAAGAGGTCGATGGCGCGGTCGAGCGCCTCCCGGATGTCCTGACGCGGCGAGAGCGTTGTGGCGAGGCGCAGCGCCTTGATCGAGGCCTGGCCGCGGCTGGCGCGCTCGAGGTTCTTGGCCATGGTCAGAAGCGCGGCGGTCCGCACCTCGGGCCGGTCGGCGCGCAGATAGGCGTTCACCGCCGCCTCGACCGAGCGGGTATCCTCGGCATAGATCATCCAGACATCGGCGGCGTCGGAGAGGACCACCGCCGCGCCGGAATAGCGCGAGGGGTTGCCGTTCGTGCGGTTCCGGTCCTGCGCGGCGGCGCGGATGTATTCTTCCACCGTGAAATCGCCGACCGGGTGGCGGCGCGCCATGCCTTGGGCCTGGTTCAGCGCGCTGGTGAAGTCGCTTTCGCGCAGGAAGTCGAGCTCGGCCTTGCGGGTGTCGGCACGGTCGATGACGTCGGGCGAGGTCTCGATGACGATGGCCGAAATGGCGCCGTCATAGGGCTGGCGGTCGGTGACCGAGGTCTTGGGGAAGCAAGATCCGGCGCGGCTGTTGAAGGTGAAGGCGCGGCATTGCGGTTCTGTGAGGCAGGCGGCGCGGCAGGCGTCGAACGTCGTGTCGAAGATGGCGCGCAGGTCGCTTCCATAGAAATCGACATTCTGGGAGATCGCCAGCCGCCGCTCGGGGACCAGGCTCTCGCGGTCCTGTGCCGGGGCAAGGCCCGGCAGGGCCATCACGAACGCGAAGAGAACAGCCAGAAACCGCATCTTATACCTCCCATAAAATCCTTGTCCCATCGTGACATGTCGCCCGGCGCCTCGCAACGGTTCAAACGGGCGTTAAGGGCCGGTTCACCCTGTTCTGCAAAGCTTGCCGCGCACAAGGAGCTACAGGCCTGCCGGGGTGACCGATCTCAGCGACAAACTGGTGGCGGAGCGTCGCGCGCGCCTGGCCGCCGAACGGCTGCTAGAGCTGAAAAGCCGCGAGCTTTTCGCTGCGAATCGCAAGCTTTCGGACCATGCGCTGTCGCTCTCGCGCGAGATCGTGGTGCACCGCCGGTCGGCCGAAAGCGCGGTGAGCGAGGCCGAGGAGCTGCGGGGCGAGGTCACCCGCGTCCAGTCGGACCTGCAGAAGGCGACCTATTCGCTGAACCTGGCCGAGCATCGGCTGTGGCTGGCGCTCGAGACGATGCGCGACGGCTTCGCCATCTACGACATGAACTGGAAGCTGGTCATCGCCAACTCGGCCTACATGGCGGTCTTCGACGGGCTGGAAGAGATCGGGCCGGGCGTCCATTACCGCGACATCCTGAGGATCGGCCTGGAAGAGGGTGTCTTCGATCCGGGCGAGGAGACGCCGGGCCAGTTCGTCGACAGCATGCAGGCACGCTGGCGGCCCAACGTGATCGAACCGAGGGTGATCAGGCTCTGGAACGGCCACTATATCCGCCTCGTCGACCGGCGCGGCATGGATGGCGGGGTGGTCAGCCTGGCGCTCGACATCACCGAGACGATCCGCAACGAGACCCGGCTGCGCGAGGCCCGTCGCAAGGCCGAGACGGCGAGCCGGGCGAAGTCGGCCTTCCTCGCAAACATGAGCCACGAGCTGAGAACGCCGATGAACGGAGTCGTCGGGATGGCGGAACTGCTGGCCGAGAGCGCCACGAACGACGAACAGCGCCTCTATGCCGAGACGATCCGCTCGTCGGGCGAGGCGCTCCTGCTGATCATCAACGACGTCCTCGACTATTCCAAGCTCGAGGCCGAGCGGATGAAGCTCCATCCCGAGCCGTTCGACCTGGAGCGGCTGGTCCACGAAGTGGCGATGGTTCTGACGCCCGGCGCCTCGAAGAAGGGCGTGCTGCTCGAGGTCGATTACGACCTCTTCCTGCCGGGGACGCTGACCGGCGACCGCGGGCGGATCCGGCAGATCCTGACCAACCTCGTCGGCAACGCGGTCAAGTTCACCGAGGCGGGACACGTCCTGATCCGAGTCACCGGGATCGGCACCGCCGAGGGCCGGCAGCGGGTCCATATCGCGGTCGAGGATACCGGGATCGGCATCCCGTCCGAGATGCGCGACCACATCTTCGGCGAGTTCAACCAGGTCGACGACGCGCAGAGCCGCAGGTTCGAGGGGACGGGCCTCGGCCTTGCCATCACGCGGCAACTGGTGCGCCTGATGGGGGGCGAGGTCTGGGTGAGTTCCGAGCCGGGGCGCGGCTCGTGCTTCACCGTGGCGGTCGAGCTGGCGGTGGCCGATGCGACGCAGCTGACATTGCCGGACCTGCCGGGCGTCTCGCGCATCCTGCTTCTGGAAAGCGACCGGCTGGGGCGGCGCATCCTGGAGCGGCAGCTTGGCGCGATGGGGTTCGAGGTGGTTGCGGCGAACGGTCCGGCCGAGGCGCAGTGGGAACGGGCCGACATCATCTTCGCCGACACGCGTGCCGCGGCGGCGCCGACCTTCCCGCCGCCGGGCTCGACCGCAGCACCGGTGGTGGTGATCGCCGCGGTGACCGGCGGACCGCCGACAGTTCCGGCCGGCATCGCCCGCGTCGCCACCCTGCCGCGACCGTTCCTCAGGGCCGAGCTTCTGGCGGCGCTCGAGGCGGCGGGCCGGGCGGTGGCGGCCGGTAGCGCGGCCGAGGTGCCGCAGGCCGAGGAGCAGGGCCCGGCGCCGCGCCGGCTGACGGTTCTGGCGGCCGAGGACAACCGGACGAACCAGCTGGTTTTTTCCAAGATGGTCAAGGACCTGGCGCTGGACCTCGGCTTCGCCGCGAACGGCCGCGAGGCGGTCGAGGCGTTCGGCCGGACGCGGCCGGACCTGATCTTCATGGACATCTCGATGCCCGAGATGGACGGCAAGGAGGCGACCCGCCGCATCCGTGCCATCGAGGCGCGCGAGGGGCTGGAGCACACGCCGATCGTGGCGCTGACGGCGCACGCGCTGATGGGCGACGACACCGAGATCCTGTCCGCCGGCCTCGACCGGTACCTGACCAAGCCGCTGAAGAAGGCCGCGATCCTCGACGTGATCGAAGAGCTGTTCCCCGGATTCCTCGCGCAGGGCTCTGCCGCTCCGGCCTCCGGAACCACCGGCTGAACGGGCGAGACGGAAAATTCTCGCAGGAATCTTCTGCGCGGCCTGGGAGGGAACGCGCCGGGACTGGCTAGTCCGAGCAGCGGCTGCGCAGGTGCGCCTCGACGTCGGGCAGCATGCCGGGAGCGGATGCCAGAGCGTCAAGCCCGGCGCAGGGAAGGTCGAGCGGTCCCGAGCGCGGCATGGCGAAGATCTCGTTGCCCTCGGCAAGGCGGTCCAGGACGATGAAGGAGAAGTTCACCGAGGGCGGGGCAGAGGGCACGCGGAGGACGGTGACCGAGGTCCAGCCGTAGTCGGCGTCAAAGAGGACGGGCCCGCGGTCCAGCGTCCGGTCGCCGCGGGACTGGTCTTCCAGTGCCTTAAGATGCTCCCAGAGCGGCTTGTCGTTCACCGAACCGTAGCCAAGCGCCAAGGCGAAATAGGCCAACGGGACCAGGAAGACGATTGCAAGGGTCGAACCAATCAGGAGGCCGGCCCGCATTCCCTATTCCCTCAACACTTCGAGGAACGCCTCGCCGAACCTCTCGGCGCGGCGGTCGCCCAGAAGGCGGGTCATCGCGCTCATGTCGGCGGGGCGCTGTTCGGCGACCTTGGCCAGAAGCGAGGTCGAGCAGGAGAGCGGCTTGTCGGTCCCGTCCTCGCCGCGGGCGAGATCGGAATGGATGCCCATCAGCCGGTCGTAGAGGTCGCCCGCCTTGCGTCCGGCAAGCTTGCGCCGGGCCGGATGCAGTTCGGGCGGGGCCTCTCCGGTGATCACCTGAAGGAACGCCGCGCCGTAGCTTTCCAGCTTCTTTGCGCCCACCCCGGTGATCCGCGCCATCGCGTCCAGCGTATCGGGCCGGACCTCGGCCATCTCGATTAGCGTGCGGTCGTTGAAGATCATGTAGGCGGGCAGCCGTGCCGCCTCGGCAAGCGCCCGGCGCTTCGCCTTCAGGGCCGAGAGGAGCGGCGCGTCCTCGTCCGAGACCAGGGTCCGGACCGCGGGCTTCGACGATGCCTTGCGGATCGTGTCGCGGCGCAACTGGATTTCGGCCTCGCCGCGCAGGATCGGGCGCGCCGGTTCGGTCATCCGGAAGGCGCCGTGGCGGTCGGGATCGGGGCGGATCAGGTCGTGACCCATCATCTGCCGGAAGACCGCGCCCCATTCGGCGCGGCTGAGGTCCTTGCCGACACCGAAGGTGGGCAACTCGTCGTGGCGCCGCTGGGTAACCTTGTCGGTCGCGTTGCCGGTCAGGATGTCGGTCAGGTGCCCGGCCCCGAAGCTCTCGCCCGTTCTCAGGATCGCCGAAAGCGCCTTTCGGACCGCCTCGGTCCCGTCGAAACATTCGGGCGGCTCGGTGCAGAGATCGCAGTTGCCGCAGGGGTCCGACGCCTCGCCGAAATAGGCCAGCAGTTTCTGCCGCCGGCAGCTGAGCGCCTCGGCCAGACCGAGGAGCGCATTGAGCCGCGCATGGTCCGCCGCCTTGCGTTCGGGCGGGGCGAGGCCCTCGTCGATCTGGGTGCGGCGCAGGCGGATGTCCTCGGGGCCGTAGAGCGTCAGCGTCTCGGCCGGCGCGCCGTCGCGGCCGGCACGGCCGATCTCCTGGTAGTAGGCCTCGATCGACTTCGGCAGGTCGGCGTGGGCGACCCAGCGGATGTCGGGCTTGTCGACCCCCATCCCGAAGGCGACGGTGGCGCAGACGATCAGGCCGTCCTCGCGCTGGAAGCGGCTTTCCACCTCCCGCCGTCCCTCGGCCTCCATGCCGCCGTGATAGTGGCAGGTGTTCTGGCCGGCCTCGCGCAACGCGGCGGCGAGCGTCTCGGTCTTCGCGCGGGTGGCGCAGTAGACGATGCCGGCCTGGTCCTTGCGGGCAGCGGCGAAATTCAGGATCTGGCGGCGCGGCTGGTCCTTGGGCTGGAACATCAGGTGGATGTTCGGCCGGTCGAAGCCGCGCAGGAACGTCTCGGGCGCCTTGCCGTCGAAGAGGCGGGTGACGATTTCGTCGCGCGTCTCGGCGTCGGCCGTGGCGGTGAAGGCGGCGAGGGGCACGTTCAGGGCGCGGCGGAGGTCGCCGATGCGCAAGTAGTCGGGGCGGAAGTCGTGGCCCCACTGGCTGACGCAATGCGCCTCGTCGACCGCTATGAGGCCGGTGCCGATCCGGCGCAGAAGGTTCAGCGTGCCGCCCGAGGCCAGCCGCTCGGGCGCCATGTAAAGAAGGCGTAGTCGGCCGTCGTCGAGCGCCTGGAAGACGTCTTCGGTTTCCTCGTCCGTGTTGCCCGAGGTCAGCGCCCCGGCCTCGACCCCGGCCTCGCGCAACGCGCGCACCTGGTCACGCATCAGCGCGATGAGGGGCGAGATGACGACCGTGACGCCGCCCCGCATCAGAGCGGGAAGCTGGAAACATAGGGATTTGCCGCCGCCGGTCGGCATGATGGCAAGGACGTTTCGCCCGGCCGAGACGGCCTCGACGATCTCCTCCTGGCCCGGCCGGAACGACGAGAAGCCGAAGACGCGGGACAAGAGGTCCAGAGCGTCGGACTCGGCGTCGGGCGTTGAGGCGTCGGGCATGTGCGGCGGATTTTCGTAAAACGGGGACGGTTCTACGGAAGGACTCGCACACTAAGATTCGGTGAACAAGGGCCGGGGAGCCCGGGGGTCAGGCGAAGCCGTAGAAGTTCCGGATGATGATGATCCGCAGGATGATGATGGCGATGAACACGACCAGGGGCGCGAGGTCGAGCGCGCCGGTGTCGGGCAGGTAGCGCCGGATCTTGTTGTAGAGCGGCTGCAGGAGGCGGTTCAGCCCGTCCCAGACCTGGCCGACCAGCGGCTGGCGCACGTTCAGGACCTGGAACTGGATCAGCCAGCTCATGATGATGTGGATGATGATGATCCACCATGCCACGTTCAGGATCAGAAGCAGGATGTCCGCGATGGTCGCCATGGTCGCCCCTCTGGTCAGGTGTCGTCTAGGTAGTCTGCCGCAGCCTGCCCCGCAACCGGGTAACGTTACGTAACCTCTTTCGCGCCTCGCTGCGGCGCGGCAGGAAGGCGGCCATGTATCCCGTCGTCCGGTTCTTCAAGGAAATGTGGGTCCACCGCAGCGCCCCGCCGCTGGCGCTGGGCGAAACGCATGTCACCACGCTCGTCTGCTGGCCGTGGGACATCGACCTGTGGATGGAGCTGAACAACGGCCGCACGCTGACCCTCATGGATCTCGGCCGGTCGGTGCTGCTTCAGCGCATGGGGGTCGTCGAGGTCATGAAGCGCGAGCGCTGGGCCGGGACGGTGGCGGGCTCGTCGGTTCGCTACCGGCGGCGGATCCGGATGTTCGACCGGGTCGAGCTCCACAGCCGCATCGTCGGCTGGGACGAGCGCTTTACTTATGTCGAGCAGGCCTTCTGGAAGCGGGGCGAATGCTGCTCGCATGCGCTGATCCGGATCGCGATCACCGCCGGCAAGGGGATCATCCCGTCCTCGGCGATGGCCGAGGCGCTGGGACTGGCGCCCGAAAGCCCGCCGCTTCCGGGCTGGATCGCCGCCTGGGCCGAGGCCGAGGCGATGCGTCCCTGGCCGCCCCACATCGGCTGAGGCCGCTTGCGCCGGGCCGCGCTTGCAGGTTCTATCCGCGCAGGAACGGGGGCGGTCATGGACATTCCGGCGAAGAAACGCATCTGGGGCTGGTATTTCTTCGACTGGGCCAGCCAGCCCTACAACACGCTGCTCCTGACCTTCGTCTTCGGACCCTATTTCGCGCAGGTGGCCAAGGATCACTTCCTCGGTCAGGGCCTGGCCGAGGATGCCGCCAAGGCGGCGGCGCAATCCTACTGGGGCACCGGGCTGACCATTGCGGGCCTGTCCATCGCGATCCTGTCGCCGATCGCCGGCGCGCTGGCGGACGGACGCGGCAGCCGGATGCGATGGATCTGGTCGTTGTCCGGGGTGTACGTGCTTTGCGCCGCCCTTCTGTGGCGGATGACGCCCGACGCGGCCTGGATGTTCTGGGCGGTCGTTGTCTTCGGCATCGGCTTCGTGGCGATGGAAATGGCGACGAGCTTCGTCTCGGCGCTGCTGCCCGGGCTGGTCGACGACCGGGACGTCGGCAAGGTCTCGGGCTCGGGCTTCGCCTTCGGCTATCTCGGCGGGCTGATCGCACTCATCATCATGCTTCTGCTCCTGGCCGAGGACACCAAGACCGGCAAGACGCTCCTGGGGCTGGATCCTCTCTTCGGGCTGGACCCCGGCGCGCGCGAGGGCACACGCTCGGTCGGGCCGTTCACCGCGCTCTGGTACATCGTCTTCATGGTTCCGTTCTTCCTGTGGGTGAGGGAGCCGAAGCGCGATCCGGCGCACATGATCCAGCCGAAGGAAGCGATGGTCGGACTCTGGGTCTCGATC
Source organism: Paracoccaceae bacterium (assembly GCA_050303575.1). Taxonomy (GTDB): domain Bacteria; phylum Pseudomonadota; class Alphaproteobacteria; order Rhodobacterales; family Rhodobacteraceae; genus JBNLCA01. The sequence goes on along the minus strand of JBNLCA010000025.1, from coordinate 478 downwards.
AAGGGCCTGCGCTACCGGCAGAGCCTTGCCGCCTATCTCGGCTCGGCGATGTTCTACCGCGATGCGCTGAACGGGCTTTATGCCTTCGGTGGTTTCTATGCCCAGCTGGCGCTGGACTGGACGACGGTGGAGGTCGGCATCTTCGGCATCCTTGCCATCATCACGGCGGGCATCGCCAGCTGGGCCGGCGGCTTCGCCGACCGGCACTTCGGCCCGAAGCCGGTGATCACCACGTCCGTGCTGGTCCTGTCGGCGGTAAGCATCGTTCTGGTCGGCACGTCCAAGACCGACCTCTTCGGCATGGCCCTGGCCGAGGGCAGCAGGCTGCCGGACCTGATCTTCTACATCTGCGGCGCGCTCATCGGCGCGGCGGGGGGCACCATCCAGGCGGCGAGCCGGACGCTGATGGTGCGGCACACCACGCCCGAGAAGGCGGCCGAGGCATTCGGGCTCTTCGCGCTCTCGGGCAAGGCCACGG
>JBNLCA010000024.1:0-2352 GCA_050303575.1 Paracoccaceae bacterium | reverse complement strand
CAACGCGCCCCGCAGCATGTCGTTCGCGGCGAGGTCGGGCGGGAAGATCTTGGCGATGGCGAGGTAGCGGCCGACGACCTCGGCCGGGCTCCCCGGCCAGCAGGCGGCAAGCTCGGCGGCGAGCGGGTCGCGCACGTCGATAGGCTCGCCCGTCAGCGTCTTGCCGGACGTGTACTGCATCCAGGCGGCGATGGCGAGGATCAGGCCCTTCGGAACGCGGTCCCGCGCCAGGGTCTCGGCCACCGTGCCGAGGATGCGCTGCGGCAACTTCTGCGAGCCGTCCATGGCGATCTGCCAGGTTCGGTGTCGGATGCGCGGATTGGCGTAGCGGTCGAAGAGCTGGCCGGCATAGGCAGCAAGGTCGGCGCCGGGCGGCGGGGTCAGGACCGGGATGATCTCGTCGGTCCAGAGCCTGCGCACGAAGGCGGCGAAGGCAGGGCGTGCGACAGTGTCGGCGATCGTCTCGGCGCCGGCGAGATAGCCCAGGTAGGCGAGCGAGGAATGCGTCCCGTTCAGCATCCTGAGCTTCATGTGCTCGTAGGGCGTGACGTCCTCGACCAGCTCGACCCCGACGGCGCCGAGGTCGGGGCGCACGCCGCCCACGAAGTCATCCTCGACCACCCACTGGCGGAACGGTTCGTGCATGACCGGGCTCGCGTCGTGAAAGCCCACTTGCTCCTCGACCATCGCAATGTCGGCCTCGGTAGTGGCGGGGACGATGCTGTCGACCATGGAGGAGGGGAAGCGCGCCTCGGCGGCGATCCAGTCGGCGAGTGCGGGGTCCTGCGCGCGGGCGAAATCGAGGACCAGTCCGCGAACGAGTTCGCCATTCGAAGGGATGTTGTCGCAGGGGAGCACGGTAAAGGGCGCCCGGCAGGCGGCCCGGCGGGCGGCAAGGCCGGCGACGAGGAAGCCGACCAGCGATTGTGGCGCTTCGGGGTGGGCGAGATCATGGACGATCTCGGGATGGTCCATGTTCAGCCGCCCGGTCGCGGGGATGTGGCAGTAGCCCTTTTCGGTCACTGTCATCGTGACGAGCGGCACGTCATCCATCGCGGCAAGGACGGCGGACGGACCTTCCGGCGCGACGAGGACGTCGGAGATCAGCTGCAAATGGCGGGTACGGACGGCGGCGGGGGCGAGTTCGACCGCGGTGTAGGTGAAGCCCTGCGGCTTGAGCCTGTCGCGGATGTCGGGGCGCTTGAGGCTGACGCCGATCATCCCCCAGTCGCCTCCCGACGTCTTCAGCGCCTCGTCGAGGTAAAGCGCGACATGGGCGCGGACGAAAGCGCCGAGGCCGAAATGGAGGACGCCGGGTTTCGGTGCGGGCGTGGTGCGGGCAAGTCTGGTCACAGGCGGTAGGCTTTCTGTACAAGTCCCAAGGTGAGGGCGGCGGCCATCTCGTGCGCTTCGTCCAGCTCGATCCGGTGATCGGCGACGAGGGTGGCGAGCCAGGCGGCATCGACGCGGCGCGCGACGTCGTGGCGCGAGGGGATCGAGCAGAAGGCCCGGGTGTCGTCGTTGAAGCCGGCGGTGTTGTGGAGGCCGGCGGTCTCGATCGCCTGCTGGCGGAAGCGCATCATCCCCTCGGCGCTGTCGAAGAACCACCATGGCGGGCCGAGGGTGAGCGAGGGATAGACGCCTGCGAGGGGCGCGAGCTCTCGCGAGTAGACCGTCTCATCGAGGGTGAAGAGGATCACCTTGAGCCGCGGGTCCATGCCTACCGCGTCGAGCATCGACTTCAGCGCATGGACGTAGTTCGTGGGCTGCGGGATGTCGAAGCCCTTGTCGCGGCCGTGGCTGACGAGGACGGCGGGCGAATGGTTGCGCATGCTGCCGGCGTGGATCTGCATGGCCATGCCGTCCTCGGCGCTCATCCGGGCGAGTTCGGTCAGCATCTGGGCGCGGAAGAGCTCGGCCTCCTCGGGCGTGGCGCCATTCAGCACGCGGGCGAACAGCGCCTCGGCCTCCGCCTGCGGAAGATCGGCGGTGCGGGCGGTCGGGTGGCCGTGGTCGGTAGCCGTCGCGCCCATGGTGCGGAAATGTGCCCGACGCTGGCGGTGGGCGGCAAGGTATCCGGCCCAGGTCGCGGTATCCTCGCCGGTGATCTCGCCCAGCTTCGCGACGTTCTGCGCAAAGCCGGCAAAGTCGGGATCGACCAGCGCGTCGGGCCGGTAGGTTGGAATGACGCGGCCGCCCCAGCCCGAGGCCCGGATCGCGGCGTGGTGGTCGAGCGGGTCGAGCGCGGCGTCCGTCGTCGCGAGGCAGGCGATGTTGAAACGCTCGAAAAGCGCGCGCGGTCGGTATTCGGGCGAGGCGAGGCGCTCGGCGATCTGGTCATAGAGACGGTCG
>JBNLCA010000023.1:0-1770 GCA_050303575.1 Paracoccaceae bacterium | reverse complement strand
ATCTACCTCATCACGCCGCCGGCGTTCGAGCTTTCCGAGTTCGCGCCGCGCCTTGCCTCGGTGCTGGATGCCGCGCCGATCGCCTGCGTCCGCCTCGCCCTTGCCACCCGCGACGAGGATCGCGTGTCGCGCGCCGCCGATGCGCTGCGCGAGATCACCCATGCCCGCGACGTCGCGCTGGTGATCGAGGCGCATACCGGGCTCGTCGAGCGGCTGGGCCTGGACGGCGTGCACCTGACCGACGGCGCCCGCAACGTCCGCGCGACGCGCAAGGCACTGGGTCCCGATGCCATCGTCGGCGCCTTCGCCGGCACCTCGCGCCACGACGGGATCAACGCCGCCGAGGCGGGCTGTGACTACGTCGCCTTCGGCCCGGCCGGGGAAACAGCTCTGGGATCGGGAGAATCGGTCCCCCGCGATCTCTTCGCCTGGTGGTCCGAAATGATCGAGATTCCGGTCGTCGCAGAAGGGGCGCTGACCCCCGACCTCGTCACCGCGCTGGCTCCCGTGACCGACTTTTTCGGCATCGGAGAGGAGATATGGTGGTCGGATGAGCCGCAGGCACAACTGCGCTCGCTAACCGCCGCTCTGGTGTGACCTTTCTGCCCTAGGCAGCCCGCGGGCTTGTGGATAACCCTGTGGACTTGGACTGCCGCAGGGAGAGTCGCTTGGCCCTCGACGACCTGACCATCCGCCCCCTCGGGACGGCCGACGAACCGGACTGGCGCCGGCTCTGGCAGGGCTACCTCAAATACTATGAAACAAGCCTTCCCGAGGCAGTTTACGCCGCGACCTTCGCGCGCCTTCTGAAGGACGACATGGCCGAGCCTCGGGGCCTTCTCGCGGTCCTGCAGAACCGTCCTGTGGGCCTTGTCCATTACATCTTTCACCGTCACTGCTGGCGGATCGAGAATACCTGCTACCTGCAGGACCTTTTCACCGACCCCGAGGCCCGCGGACAGGGAATTGCCCGCCGCCTGATCGAGGCCGTCTATGCCGCCGCCGATGCCGCCGGATCACCGAGCGTTTACTGGCTGACCCAGGAATTCAACTACCGGGGTCGGATGCTCTATGACAAGGTCGGTACCCGCACCCCCTTCATCCGTTACAATCGGCCCTCCTCCTGATGCGCATTTTCGTTTCCCTTGCCGCCGTCCTGTCCCTTTCCGCCTGCACGGTCAGCGAGCCGCCGCCCAGCCGGTTCCTTCCCGCCATCGGGCCGATGCCGGCGATGAAGAGCTTCGCCATCAGTCGCGGCGCACCGCCGCGGCGGTCGAACGCCAGCATCGCCAGTGACTTCATGGAGCTGACGTTCCGCATGGAGAGCGGCCGGCAACTGCCCGTTTTCACACGTTTCGAGGGACCAATCCGGATCGGCTTGCGCGGCCCCGTGCCGTCGACCGCGCGGATCGACCTTGACCGGCTGGTCGGACGTTTGCGCAGCGAGGCCGGCATCGATGTCGCCCGCGTCGAGGCGGGCCAGCCCTCGAACCTGAACGTCGAGTTCGTCTCGCGCGCCGCCATGCAGCGCACGGTGCCCGACGCCGCCTGCTTCGTCGTGCCGAGAAACCAGAGCTTCTCGGAATTCCGCCGCGCGCGCCGGTCGGGCGGATCGGAATGGGCCGCGCTCGTCCGCCGCGACGCCGCCACGGTCTTCATCCCGGCCGACGTCTCGCCGCAGGAGGTGCGCGATTGCCTGCACGAGGAGATCGCCCAGGCGCTCGGGCCGCTGAACGACCTCTATCGGCTCCAGGATTCGATCTTCAACGA
>JBNLCA010000022.1:0-6000 GCA_050303575.1 Paracoccaceae bacterium | reverse complement strand
CGGAAGCTGAGGAGTTTCCTGGATCAGTGAGACGATCCTGGCTCGCCGAACTGTCGGCGTTGGCGCTTGGCCGAAATCTTCGCGGGGCAGTTCCTCTCGGATTGGCTATCGCGTCCACGACATGCGCTCTCTTTGCGCCAGTCGTTGCACGATCAGAGGACAGCTGTGCTGAGGTTGATGAGTACCAGGCACGGATCAATGCTCAGACGCCTTTGCAGATCGATGCCGCAACCGTTCTGCTCCAGCTCCGGGCGAACTGCACCGGCCGGGCAGTTACATACGTCAAGCAATTGGTCCTGCGCGATGACGAGATGTTAGACGGCTGGAAAGACCGAAAGTTGACACAGCACCACCAATTGCACTGCAACGCAGTCGGACTGGCTCGACAAGGCTGGACGGTCATCGACATTCTTTATGATGCAGACATGCATCTTCTTTCGGAGTTTCGAACGGTCCCCGGCGACTGTTAAGGGTTTACCTTCGTTCGCCGTCCCACAGCCTGGCTTGCGCGAACCGCCTCACTCCCAACCCCACGAGGATCACCGCCGGCACAGCCAGGAGCAACTCGGTGCGGGTCACATGTCCCCAGAACGCCGCTATGGCGGTGCCGATGACGTGGCCCACAAGGACCATGGCCGCAGCCCAGACCCCTGCCGCGATGCCGGTGATGCAGACATATGGAAGTGTCCGCATCGGCGTTGCCGTGGCAAGGAGAACCGGTGTCAGCGTCCTGAGGCCGGGCAGGAAGCGGAACACCGAGGCGAGAAGCCTCGGCCGCGACAAGAGCCGCCTCGCCAACCGTTGCGAGCGCGGATGCGCCAGCGCCCTCAGGACACGCGGGTGGTCCCGGTATCGGCGGGCGAGGAGGAAGACGCCGACATCGGCGGCCCAGGCGCCGAGCATCGCCGCCGCCAGCACCGCGCCGTAGGGCATAAGCCCGCGATGGGCGAGGACGCCCGAGGTGATCGCCACCGTGTCACCCTCGAGCGCGCAGCCGAAGAACACGATGACCAGGCCGTACTTGGCAATCAGCGCGTCGATCATCCGCCTCGCTCCCTGACCGGGCGAAGATAGCTCGTGCCGCCGCACTTGGAAGCCCGCTCTCGCCTTGAGGGCGGGACCGGGATATGACGGGCCGCCAAAACGGGGTCCGGGATGCCGCATTTCACACTTGCCGTCGTCGCTACATCCGACGGCTTCATCGCCCGGCACGGACGCCACAGCCCGGCGGACTGGGCAAGCGCCGAGGAACAGGCGCTCTTCTTCGCCGAGGTCGAGCGCGCGGACTGGTCGATCATGGGCCGGCAGACGCACGAGGCGGCCGACCGGCCGGACCGCCGGCGGATCGTGTTTTCGTCGTCCGCGACGCATCCCGAGTGGCGGCGGCCGACGCAGCTGTGGCTCGATCCGGACGGCATCAGCCCGGCCGACCTCGCGCCGATGGTCGCCGGGGCCCGGCCGATGGAGAGCGCGCTGATCCTGGGCGGCACCCGGGTCCACGACTGGTTCTACCGCCACGGCGCCATCGACCGCGTGCTTCTCACCGTCGAGCCGGTGGCCTTCGGCGAAGGCCTGCCGGTCTTCACCGGCGCCAGGGGCGCGCCCGATGCGACCTTTGCAGCGCTGGGCTATAGCGTCGTCGACGACCGCGCGCTGAACGCCGCCGGCACCCGCCTCGTCACCTTCCGGCGCGGCGCGGCCGGAGGATAGGCCGGGTGGACGTGCTTGAGAGGTTCCCTGAGCTAAAGGGCCGCAAGGTCATCGTCTTCGACGGGATGTGCGTGCTCTGCTCGGGCTTTTTCCGCTTCGTGGTGCAGCGCGACCGCGCGGCGAAGTTCTCTTTCGTCATCGCCCAGTCGCCTCTGGGCGAGGCGCTCTATGCGCATTACGGGCTGAAGGCGGGGGACTATGACACCAACCTCGTCCTGATCGACGGGCGACTTTTCACCCATCTCGACACCGTGCCCGCGGTGCTTGCCGAGATCGGCGGGCTCTGGCGGGCCGCTGCCGTGCTGCGCCTTCTGCCGCGGCCCGTCCGCCGGTTCCTCTATGACCGCATCGCGCGCAACCGCTACGCCTGGTTCGGGCGCCGCGAGACCTGCCTCGTCCCGACGCCCGAACTCAGGGCGCGCTTCCTCTCCTAGCCCAGATGCGCGTCGTAGAAGGCGAGCGTCCGCTCCCAGGCCAGCGTCGCGGCCGCCTCGTCGTAGCGCGGCGTCGAGTCATTGTGAAAGCCGTGGTTCACGCCTTCGTAGATATGGGCGGTGAAGGTCTTTCCGTTCGCCCTCAGCGCTTCCTCGTAGGCCGGCCAGCCGGCGTTGATCCGCTCGTCGAGCCCGGCATAGTGCAGAAGCAGCGGCGCCTCGATCTTCGGCACGTCTTCGGCCGCGGCCTGCCGGCCGTAGAACGGCACCGAGGCGGCAAGCTCGGGATAGGCCACCGCCATCGCGTTGCAGACCCCTCCGCCATAACAGAAGCCGACGCAGCCGACCTTGCCGGTCGAATCCTCGCGGCCCATCAGGTGCTCGAACGCGGCGAAGAAATCGTTGATCAGCTTGGTCCCGTCGACCTGGCTCTGCAGCGCGCGCCCTTCCTCGTCGTTGCCGGGATAGCCGCCGACCGAACTCAGCCCGTCCGGTGCCAGTGCCATGTAGCCGGCCTTGGCGAGCCGCCGCGCGACATCCTCGATATAGGGGTTCAGCCCCCGGTTCTCGTGCACCACGACGACGGCCGGGATCCGGCCCTCGGCGCCGGACGGCCGGACGAGGTAGCCGCGCACCTCGCCATGCCCGTTCGGCGAGGAATAGGTGATGTACTCGGGCGTGATGTCCGGATCGTTGAACGAGACCTGTTCGGCGAGCGCGTAATCGGGGCTCATCATCCCCAGGATCGCCGCGGCCGTCAGCCCGCCCACGGCGTACTTGCCGGCGCGGTCGAGAAACTCGCGCTTGGTGATCTTGCCGTGGGCGTAGAAGTCGTAAAGTTCGAGGAGATCCGGGTGGAAATCCTTGGCCGTCATGCGTGTCATGATATTCCCCCTGTTGCGCGTTGACGGGACAACCCTAGCACGAAAGGGACGGCGGCATGGCCGGGACGGTCTTCACAATCCGGACAGAGGGCGAGGGGCTCTACGAATTCACCGGCGATGTTGCGCGCTGGGTCGAGGGGCAGGGCGACGGGCTTCTGACCCTGTTCGTACGTCATACCTCGTGCTCGCTTCTGGTGCAGGAGAACGCCGATCCCTCGGCCCGCGCCGATCTCGAGGCCTTCTTCCGCCGCCTCGCGCCCTCGGGCGACGACCCCTCGATGCGCTGGCTGACCCATACGCTGGAGGGGCCGGACGACATGCCGGCGCACCTGCGCGCCGCCGTCCTGCCGGTCAGCCTGTCGATCCCGGTCGCTGCAGGGCGGATGCGGCTTGGCACCTGGCAGGGCCTCTATCTCTTCGAGCATCGCCGCCGGCCGCATGCCCGCGAGGTCGCCGCGTGGTTCGGATGACACGCTAGATATCGGCGGCCAATTGGCCCCTACCCAAACTCTAGAGGCTCCCCTATAGTCCTTCCCCAGCAAAGGCAGGGGACAACAAGGGGAAGGCGATGCGCTGTCCGTTTTGCGGTAATGTCGACACGCAGGTGAAGGATTCCCGGCCCGCCGAGGATCATGTCGCCATCCGGCGTCGGCGTTTCTGCCCGGCCTGCGGGGGCCGTTTCACCACCTACGAGCGGGTACAGCTGCGCGACCTGGTGGTCATCAAATCGAACGGACGGCGCGAGGATTTCGATCGCGACAAGCTGGAACGCTCCGTGCGCATCTCGATGCAGAAGCGCCCGATCGAGCCTGAACGCATCGACCAGATGATCTCGGGTATAGTGCGCCGGCTGGAAAGCATGGGCGAGACCGACATCCCCTCGAAGGTCATCGGCGAGATCGTGATGGAGACGCTGGCCCGGATCGACACCGTGGCCTACGTGCGTTTTGCCAGCGTTTACAAGAACTTCCAGGCGGCCGATGACTTCGAGGACTTCGTCGCCGAACTCCGCCCCGAGGTTCCGGAGACCTGACGATCTTTCCTTTGCATCGCGCTGCTGCCAGAAGGCGGGCATGAGCGATCTTCACGACCGCTGGATGCGCTTGGCGATTTCGCTGGGCAGCCGCGGGCTCGGCCGGGTCTGGCCGAACCCGGCGGTCGGTTGCGTCCTGGTCCGGGGCGGCCGTGTCGTCGGACGCGGCTGGACTCAGGACGGCGGCCGGCCGCATGCCGAGGCTGTGGCCTTGGCCGAGGCCGGGCCGCTGGCGCGCGGCGCGACGGCCTATGTCTCGCTCGAGCCTTGTTCGCATCATGGGAAGACGCCGCCCTGCGCCGGGGCGCTGGTCGCGGCCGGCGTGGCGCGGGTGGTGACGGCGCTGGAAGACCCCGATCCGCGCGTCTCGGGGCGCGGCCACGCGATGCTGCGGGAGGCCGGGATCGAGGTCGTGACCGGCGTTCTGGAGGCCGAGGCGCGGGCGGCACAGGCCGGGTTCCTGAGCCGGATCGAGCGCGGGCGGCCCTGGGTCACGCTGAAGCTTGCGACCAGCCTCGATGGACGCATCGCGACCGCCTCGGGCGAGAGCAGGTGGATCACCGGGCCCGAGGCGCGGCGCATGGTCCATGCGATGCGCGCGCGGCACGACGCGGTGCTGGTCGGCGCGGGCACGATGCGGGCCGACGATCCGTCGCTGACGGTGCGGGACCTTGGCATGACGCGCCAGCCGGTGCGGGTGGTGGCGTCGCGCTGGCTCGACCTGCCGGTCGACTCCCGGCTCGGCCACACCGCGCGCGAGGTGCCGGTCTGGCTTTGCCACGGGCCGGGCGCGTCGGGCGCCGCCGCGTGGGAGGCGACGGGCGCGCGCCTCGTCGAGGTGCCGGGCGAGGGCCGCGAGCTCGATCCCGCCGCGATGCTTCGGGCGCTGGGCGCCGAGGGCCTGACGCGCATCTTCTGCGAAGGCGGCGGCGCGCTTGCCGCGTCACTCCTGACGGCGGGGCTGGCGGACCGGCTCGTCCTGTTCTCCGCCGGACTGGCGCTCGGCGCCGAGGGTCGTCCGGCGATCGGAGCGCTGGGCCTCGGGTCACTCGGCGAGGCGCCGCGCCTGCGGCTCGTCGAGGTCAGGAAGGTCGGGGCCGATGTGATGCAGGTCTGGGAAAAGACCTGAGCGCCGCGAGGGCGCCGGCCGCGTCAGCCTCAGGCGCGCAACGTTCTCGACAATATGAAAGGGGTCAGCGGCGCCAGAGGTGGGCGTAGCTCGCGAAGACACCTTGCAGCTTCGCCAGCGCCCTGAGCCGGCGTGAGGGGCGGCCGGTCTCGCCGGTGGCAAGGCGGTCCACGATGACTTCGGGCGGGCAGGCCAGGCCCGTGACCGGGTCGCGGTAGCGCGGATAGTCGATCAGCGCGGCCTGGACGAGCGCCTCGAGCGTGGGACGCGCCGTCCGGTGCGGAACCTTCGGCGCAAGGTCGGTGGTCAGGCCCCAGCCGGCATAGAACGGCTGGCCGAGGCAGGTGACCTTGCGCCCGCGCAGAAGCGCCTCGAAGCCGAGGAGCGAGGTCAGCGTCCAGACCTCGTCGCAGGCCTCGATCAGCGGAACCGGCGCGGCATTGCGGGCCACGACATCGGCAAGGCGGACAACGTCAGCATCCGGGACGGCGCCCGGGCGCAGGCCGGCCTCGACATCCGGGTGCGGCTTGTAGACCAGCACGGCATCCGGATTCTCGGCCCGCACCCGTTCGAGGAGCGCGAGGTTCGTGCGCTCGGCCGGGCAGGCGGCCAGGATCGAGGCGTCGTCCTCGACCTGGCCGGGAACGAGGATGCGTCGCCCCTCGGGCAGATCAGGAAGCGCGGTCGCCTCGGGGCTGTACTTGCTGACGCCGGCCTTGACGATCTGCGACACCAGCGCCTCGGCGCGATTGAGTTCGGCGGGCTTCAGGTCGGCCGCCCGCGCGATCAGCCAATCCAGGCGGCCTTCGC
>JBNLCA010000021.1:0-8803 GCA_050303575.1 Paracoccaceae bacterium | reverse complement strand
CGGCGGTAGTGGACAGGCACCGGTCCGGCGCCGGCGATGCGTTGGAACAACTCCTCCTCGCGCGCGGCAATGGCCGCTTCACGCGTGTCGGACAGGATGTAGAGCCGGAACCGGTGTCCGCCCGGCGCGGTGGCGAGCGCGTCCCGCATCGCGGCCGCGCGGGCGAAGACCGGCTCGGGCGCCTCGTTATAGGTGAGGAGGAGAAGCGCGACGTCGAGGCTGCCGCCCGGTGGCGAAACGGATCGCTGCGGGGCAAGACCGACGAGCGCGGTCAGCGCGTGAAAGGCGATGACCGCGTTCGAGAAGCCGACCAGAGCGCACAGGACAAGCTCCGCCGCCGTGAAGCCCCCGGCCGCCAGCCACGCGGCGAGAAGCCAGACGAAGGCCCCGGCGATAAGGGGCGTCCCCGCGAAGATGAAGAGCCGCGCGGCAAGGCGCGGTTCGCGCGGCAGCGGCGGCGCGGCAGGGTCGCGGAACGGTCGCGACAAGTCCTGCACCTTCAGGCTGAGCGGCGCCTCGGGCGGCATCGCCCGCAGGGCCTCGGGAGGGCGAAAGGGTGCCGTCACGCCGTCCACCGGTAGAGCCAGGTTTCCGACACCGCGTGCTCGTCCTTGAGGATCACCGCGCGGAACTCGGCGAGCGTCGCCTCGCCCGGATGGAAGGTGAAGGCCAGACGGAAGCCGCCCGTCTCGGGGTTGCGCTCTAGCGTGCCGGGCGTCGTGTCGCCGGCCGAGGTGCGGGCGACCCAGGTGTAGGCGTCGGGCGCCTCGGCGGTCAGTGCCGATTGCTCGAAATCGATTGCGACGACGATCCCTTCCCCGAACGCCTTGCCGATGCGGGTGTTGTGGACACGTGCAAGGTCGGTGGGCGGAACCGGCTCCTGCCCCCAGGTCATCCGGTAGGAGAAGCGGTGCTCGGCGCCGGCGGGAAGCGGCGTCTCGGGCCGCCAGTAGGCGACGATATTGTCGTATATCTCCTTGTCGGACGGGATCTCGACCAGGATCACCGATCCCTTGCCCCAGTCCGCCGAGGGTTCGATCCAGAGGCCCGGCCGATCCTGGTAATGCGCGTGCAGATCGCCGAAATCGGCCAGGTCGCGGGCGCGCTGCATCAGGCCGAACCCTTTGGGGTTATCGTCGACGAAGGCCGAGACCTGAAGCGTCGCCGGATTGGCGAGCGGCCGCCAGATCGTCTCGCCCGCGCCGTTCCGGATGAGGAGGCCGTCATTGTCGTGGACCGCGTCACGGAAATCGGCAAACCGGTTGCGGTTCGTCTCGTCGAACAGGAACATCGAGGTCAGCGGCGCGAGGCCGAAGTTCCTCAGCTCCTCTCGCGCGAAGATCACCGCGTTGACGGTGACCAGCGCCTGCGCACCATGGGAGATGTCGAATGTATAGGCGCCCGAGGCCGAGGGGCTGTCCATCAGCGCGTGAAGGCGGATCGTCTGCGAGCCCGGAGCCGGCCGCTCGACCCAGAGTTCGATGAATTCGGGGAACTCCTCGCCGTCGGGTTCGGCGGTGTCGATGGCTAGGCCGCGCGCCGACAGCCCGTACGTCTCGCCCAGGCCGATCGCGCGGAAATAGCTCGCGCCCTGCATGACGAAGAATTCCTGGAAGATGCCGGGTTTCTCGAGCTCGGCGCGCAGCCGGATGCCGGCATAGCCCAGCGTGTCGTCGACCGGCAGGTCCGGTGCCTTGTCGGTATGATCGAAGAGCGAGAAGTCGAACGGAAGCTTCTCGGCGACCCCGTCCTCGACCAGGTTCAGCGTGACGCCGCGCGGGTAGTAGAGGCCGGGATGGAAGAGGTCGATCTTGAACGGGCTCGGCGTGTCGTTCCAGACCGCCTTCTTCTCGTTGAACCAGTAAAGCCGGTGCTGGTCGTAGGTAAGGTCAAGCCACGGCTGCGGAATGGTCGGTCGCGGCGCATAGGGGCGCGACGCCAGTTCGCGGGCGTGGGTCTCGATCATGGCCGGATCGAACGGCTCGGCGGCGCGCAGGGGCAGCGGCAGAGCCAGCGCGGCGGTGGAAAGGAGGAAGGAACGACGGTTCATGCTTCGGCCTGCTTGATCTTGTGTGCGCGCCAGGGATGCGACTTGAACCAGCCGATCGCGTAGGCGGCGACGACCAGCAACGCGATGCCGGTCAGGTTGACGATCCACATCGTGGAATAGCTCGACCCCATGACGTCGATGGCCATTCCGAAGACGCGGGAGAGCCACATCGACACGATGAAGATGGCGAGCGACTGCTGCCCGATCCGGAGGATGGCGTTCAGTGCCACGCGCCAGGGCATCGTGTAGCGCTTGCCCTCGGGCGGCATCAGCCGCCGGCCGCCCGGCCCGACCAGGCAGAAGGCGAGGTAGGCCAGCGACAGGATATGGAGGTAGCGCAGAAGGCCGAAGTCGGTCTTCGAGGTGCCGATCTTGGCCCAGTCGGGCCAGGACCAGAAGAAGCTCCAGTTCGGCGTGTCGAGAAGGTCATGGATGCGCGGCGATCCGGTCGCCAGCGCGAAGATGACGAACGCCCCGGCCAGCGCGATGAGGTCGCGCCGCACCGGCGGGACGGGCAGCCAGCCACGCATCAGCGCGAAACCGGTGAAGAAGAGAAGCTGCCAGCCGAACGGGTTGAAGAACCACTCGATCTCGCGGGCGTGTGTCGAGGGGAACTCGAACGAGCCGAAACCCCAGCCAAGCCAGTCCCACAGACGCTCCTGCGCGCCAAGCCAGACGACAAGGACGAAGGCGATGGCGGCCGACGGCGAAAGCCGATGGATCGCGACGACGACCGGCATCATGGCCAGGATCACCAGATACATTGGCAGGATGTCGAAGAAGTTCGGCACATACTGCAGCGTCAGCAGCTGCACCACCCGCGTCTCGGGTGCGCCGAAGAAGGTGTAGAGGTTCAGCTCGCGGATATAGTCGACGTCCGTCAGGTGAAGGCGCGTCATGACCACGGTGGTTGCGGCGAGCGCGAGGAAGAGGCCGACATGCGCCCAGTAGACCTGCCAGCAGCGGAAGGCGACGCGCGCGGTGCCCAAAAGCCAGCCGCGATTGGCGAAGACCGCGCCGAAGGCGATGGCCGAGGCCATTCCCGAGCAGAAGACGAACATCTCGGCGGCGTCGGAAAAGCCGAAGCGCGCCGGGATCCAGCGGCCGGCCCAGTTCCCGGGAATGTGCGCGATGAGAATGATGCACATCGCGATTCCGCGGAAGAAATCGAGCCGTGGATCACGCGTTTTCGCTGCGGCGCGGCTAGGCGCCTGCGCCGCCTTTTCCGCGCTGACATCGTGGATGTTTGTGGCAAAAACCATACTGAATCAGCCTGTTGGTGCGATTCCGGCGCTACTCCTATTCCGCGGCGGGCGAAAGCTGTTTCTGCGCCAGCAGCGTTCTTCTCGCACGTGCGAAAAGATCGTCGGCGCCGCCCCGCCGATTGCGTCTCTCGTTGAGCAGAAATTCGGCATCTTCAGAGCGTCCTGCGCGAATTCCGGCATCGATGGTGATGCGTTCGAAGATGTCGCGCTGGGCGTGGCTGCCGCCGATCGACTGCATCGCCCGGCGGGCTGCAGCTAGGCGCGCGAAGGCAAGTGCGTAGTGCCCTTCGCCGAAGGCGGCGAGCCCCTCGGCGGCGGCAAGGCCGGGATGGGCGGCGACGCGGTGCTGGTCGCACGTGGCGGCGTCGGCGTCGGCGCGGATGCGGCCGATCAGTCGCGCCTGCGCCTCGCCGCGCTCGCCGCCGACGAGGCCGAGAAGATAGTGAAGGTCGGCAAAGATCAGCGCGCCGTCGTCGGTGCGCTGGGCGCAAAGCTCGGCCAGTTCGTCCCAGCGGTCTCCGACCGCATGCCCTTCAAGTTCGAGCCGCATCAGAAGCGACGTCGCGTTCGAGATGTCGCGGTAATCGTCGGTCCGGTCCTTTCGGACCTCGTTGTCGTAAAGTGCCAGTGCCTCGTCCGCCTCGCCCTGGTCGAGATGCATCAGCGCCTTGTGCCACCAGACATGGTAGCGGAAGTTGTTGCACTCGGCCCAGGCGGCCTCGCGGCCGGTGAGCCAGTTCAGCCCCTCGCGCGAATTACCGGTCATGTCGTGAACGTGGGCGACGGCGTGCAGGCCCCAGGCGTCGTCGGGTGCATGGACAAGGCCCGCCTCGCCGGCGCGGCGGGCGGCCGTATATTCGCCGGTCTCTTCGAGCGCGAAGGCGCGGCAACCCAGATAGTAGCCGTAGGCCGGGTGATCGGTGTCGTAATGCGGTGCGACAAGATCCAGCGCGGCGCGCATCCCGTCGATGTCGCCCGCCATGAAGCGCATCGCGTGCGAGAGTTTCATCGCGAAGGCGTCGCGGGGGTAACGGGCGACGATCGCGTCGATATGAAGGGTCGCCTGGGTCAGGCTGCCGGAGAGCCAGGCGCCCAGCGCCTCGGTCATCAGCCGGCCGCGCATGTCCTCGGGCCGGGCGGCGGCATGCGCCTCGCGCGCGGTCGGCACCAGTTCGGACCGGCCGAGAAGCAGCATGAAAAGACCCCGCGCTGACTGGGCCGCCGCGAAGTCCGGCGCCAGCCGCAGAACCTCGGCCAGGTCGTTCGCGGTCCGCGCCTTGTGACCGAGGAAAGCGCCCTGCATCGCGTTCCACGCTTCAAGCCCCGACTGTTCCGGCAAGCCGGTCTCGTAGCCCCAGATATCGTGCATGAGGTCCTTGTCCCTGAATTGTCCCCCGGCGCCGGAGCGCACTTCTCGGGGTATAAGGACTTGTGCGATTTTGCGGGCGCACCAAGCCGTGAGCGCACAGGAATGTGAGGGACAGTGAGCGTTTTCGGCCCGCAATGCCCTGATCGCGCGCACTTTCCCGGCAGATTGAAATCTTTCGGGGTCGGTGCCTAGGGCTTTCGTTTCAGGAAATCGAGAAAGGCGGCTCGGTCCTCGTCAGTCCGGGGCGGTGCCTTGGCGTAGCGCACCGGGGTGGCCGAAAACTTGAGAGGGTTGCCCAGAACGCGGACCGGCCCGAGGTCGGGATGCTCCAAAGTCACGACCGCGCCCCGTGCCTCGGCCTGGTCCGACGCGAGCGCCTGGTCGATCCTGTTCACCGGCCCGACCGGTACCTTGCGCGCCTCGAGGCCCGCGATGACTTCCGCCATCGGATGGGCGGCCAGCGCCGGCCGCAGCACCGCGTTCAGCGCCTCGCGGTTCTCGATCCGTTTGGGGTTCGTGGCATAAGCGGGGTCGTCTGCCAGCGTCAGCCCGAGGAAATCGCAGAACCGGCGGAACTGTGCGTCGTTGCCGACCGCGACGATGACGTGACCGTCCGAGGCGGCATATACCTCATAGGGAACGATGTTCGGATGGCCGTTGCCGCGCCGCTCGGGCACCTTGCCGGAGGTCAGGAAATTGACCCCCTCGTTGATCAGCCAGGCCATCTGGCTGTCGACCAGCGAAAGGTCGATATGCTGGCCCTCGCCGGTCCGGTCGCGGTGACGCAGCGCGGCGAGGATCCCGATAGCCGCGTACATGCCGCACATGACGTCGGCGATACCGACGCCGACCTTCATGGGCATGCCCGCAGGATCGCCGGTCAGCGACATGATCCCGCCGTAACCCTGCGCCATCAGGTCATAGCCGGGCTTGTCGCGGTTCGGCCCGGTCTGGCCGAAGCCCGAGATCGAGCAATAGACGAGGGCAGGGTGGCGGGCGGTGAGCACCCCGTGGTCGAGACCGTATTTCTCAAGGCCGCCCGGCTTGAAGTTCTCGATGACCACATCGGCGCGCGCGGCGGCCTCGGCGACCAGCGCCGCCTGCTCGGGATCGGCCAGGTCCAGCGCCACAGAGTTCTTGTTGCGGTTGGCCGACATGAAATAGGCCGAAAGATCGCTTGGGCTCCCGTCCTCCTCAGCCACGTAGGGCGGCCCCCATTTGCGCGTGTCGTCGCCCTCGGGGCTCTCGATCTTCCACACGGTCGCGCCCAGATCGCCCAGCATCTGGGTCGCCGTCGGACCGGCGAGGATGCGGGAAAGGTCAAGTACGACGAGGCCGTCCAGCGGGCCCCTAGATCCGGCCGTCATAGGCCCTCCGGTCTATTTCCGCGGCGATGATGGTGAACCGGTCGCTTTCCAGCGCGCCCTCGATGGCCCTTCGCAGGGCAGGGCGGTCGCGGACGGTCACCCCGGTTCCGCCGAACGCCTCGGCCAGCTTGACGAAGTCGGTCGGCCCGAAGTCGACGCCCTGATTCGGCATCTGCCGCTCGCGCTGCTTCTTTTCGATCAGCGCGAGGCTTTGGTCGACGAAGACGACGATCGTGACGGGCAGGCCGAGGTCCGCGAGTGTGCCGAGCTCGCCGGCGATCATCAGAAGACCCGCGTCGCCGGTGAAGGCGACGACCGGCCGCTCGGGCGAGGCGCGCTTCATGCCAACGGCGAGCGGAACGGCGCAGCCCATCGTGCAGAGGCCGGTAGACTGGACGAGGCCCCGGGCTTCGGAGCAGCGCCACATCTGGGACAGGAGAATCCGGTGCGCGCCCGAGTCGACGCTTGCCAGAGTGTCCGCCGGGAAGGCCGTACGGCATTCGGCGACCACCGCCGCTGGTCCCCAGTCCTCGCCCTCGGGGAAGGCATCGGCCAGCTTGGCCTTCGTCGCGGTGACGTCCCATGCAGTCCGCACCGGAACGTCCGCTAAGGTGGCGAGGGTCGGGCCGACCTGCGCAAGGATCGTGAGCCCCGACTGGTGCATGTAGTGCGTGTTCCGCTCGGCCGCGATGTCGATGACGTTCTGCCGCGACGGATCCCAGACCTCGCGCCAGCCGACCCGCATCTCCATCGGGTCGTAGCCGGCCAGCAGCACCAGGTCGGCCTCGCGGAAGAGCGGCAGAAGGATGGCGTCGGCCTTTGGCGACAGGCCGGCCCCGCCGAGGCAAAGCGGATGGTCTTCGGGGATCACGCCCTTGGCCTTGTAAGTGGTGACGAAGGGAATCCCCCGCGACTCGACGAACGCGCGAAGGGCCGGTCCATCGTCCAGCGCGTCGAGCCCGATCAGCATCACCGGCCGCTCGGCCGCCGCCAGCCAGTTGCGCGCCCGATCCAGATCGGGCGAGGGCGCGGGCGCGAGTGGAATGCCGGGCGCGACAAGGCGTGTGTGGGGCGGACGGGTCACCGGCGTCTCGGCGACCGAGATCGGCACGTCGACATGGACCGGCCCCGGCCGCGGAGCCAGGGCGGTCGCCACCGCGCGGTCGGCGACGATATCCGCCGCGCCAGCCGTCAGCGTGAAACTTCCCTTCGAGATGGCGGAGAAGACCGCTCCGTGATCCATCACCTGGTGTGTGTAGCTCTGCGCCTCGTCGGCATCGACAGCGCCGGTGAGCAGGATCAGCGGCACCCGGTCCTGCCAGGCATTCGCCATCACGTTCGCCGCGTTCATCGCGCCCGGCCCCAGCGTTGCAACAAGGATCCCCGGGGCACCCGTGCGGTGCCAGACGCCCTCGGCGATGAAACCCGCTCCGGTCTCGTGCCGGGTCAGCACGAACTCTATCCCCGCCCGTTCGAGCGCGCCGATGAGATGCAGGACCTCGCCGCCCGGCATCCCGAACGCCGTCCGGCAGCCGGCGGCGTAAAGCCGTTCGGCCAAAAGATCGGCGGCGGTCAGCTCCGTCATCTTTCCCCCGAAAGTTTCGGCGATATAGCGCAGATGGGGCGGGGCTTGGCAACGTTGCCCCGTTCACGAGCTTGTTGCCGCCGCGCGCGCTGGCTACACCTGACGCGAAAGGATCGCCATGCCGGGAACCATACTTCTGACCGGGGGCGCGGGCTACATCGGCTCGCATACCTTCGTCGCCCTGCGCGAGGCGGGCTACGATGCGGTCGTCCTCGACAATTTCTCGAACGCGCGGGACGATGTGCCGGACCGGCTGGAGATCATCACCGGCGCGCCGGTGACGGTTTACAAGGGTGACGTGCGGGACGGCGCGCTCCTCGCCCGCATCTTCGCCGAGAACAGGATCGAGGGCGCGATCCATTTCGCCGCACTAAAGGCGGTGGGCGAGTCGGTCGAGAAGCCGCTCGACTATATCGACGTCAACGTCACCGGCCTCATCCGCCTTGTCGAGGCGATGCGTAACGCAGGCTGCAAGCGGCTTGTGTTCTCCTCGACCGCGACAGTGTACGGAACGCCCGAGATCTGGCCAATCCCCGAGACTCTGCCGCGCGCCCACACCTCGCCCTATGCCTTCACCAAGCTGACCTGCGAGCAGATCCTGGAACAGGTGGCCGCCGCTGACCCCAGCTGGGCATTTGCCATATTGCGATATTTCAACCCGGTCGGGGCGCACAGATCGACGCTGATTGGCGAGGATCCGCAGGACATTCCGAACAATCTTGTGCCCTACATCGCAGAGGTGGCGATGGGAACGCGTGAGGCGCTGCGCGTCTTCGGCGACGACTACGACACGCCGGACGGGACGGGTCTGCGCGACTACATCCATGTCGAGGATCTTGCGCGTGGCCATGTCCTGTCGCTGACCCACCTGATGGAGCGTGGGGAGAGCCATACGGTGAACCTCGGCACCGGCAAGGGTTCGTCGGTTATGGAGATGCTGGCCGCCTATTCGCGGGCCGTGGGGCGTGAGCTTCCCTACGTGGTGACCGACCGGCGCGCCGGCGACGTGCCGGTGCTGGTCGCCGATCCGGGACGTGCCGAGGCGCTTCTGGGTTTCCGCGCCGAAAAGGGGATCGACGAGATGTGCGCCTCGTCCTGGGCCTTCGTCTCGCGTAGGCGGAACGGTTAGGGCGCCTGCCGTGCAGGTCAGTCGGACTTGAGAATCTT
>JBNLCA010000020.1:0-2097 GCA_050303575.1 Paracoccaceae bacterium | reverse complement strand
TTCTTCAAGGAGAAGACCTCGCGCCTGGAGCTGGCCGGCGTCGCCCTGATCCTGGCGGCGATCCTGCTGCTGATCCTCGGAGGCTAGATCCAGGCCGCGGCCGGCTTAACCGCGGGGCCGCAGCACGGTGAAGAAAAAGGTCGTGCCCTGGCCGGGCTCGGACTCGAGCCAGATCCGGCCGCCGTTGGATTCCACCATCTCCCTGCAGAGCGGCAGGCCCAGGCCGGTGCCCGGTTCGCCCTCGGTCCCGGGCCTCGTCGTCTTCTCGTCAACGGCGAAGAGGCTGCCCGCGATCTTCGGGTCGACGCCCCTGCCCGTATCGGCCACGGCGACCTCGACAATCTCCCCTTCCTCGCGGGCACTTACGGTGATCCGCGCTGCCGAGCACCGCACTTTTGGCGAAGTCCCGGCCCCTCCTCAACCTCCGCGTCGAGGCGGTGTCCCGGCCACATCCTTGAATCCTCCGGAGAGCGCCGGCGTCCGGGGAGGACCGGCGGCGCCGATGGACTTCGATATACATCCCGCAGCGGCGGTCATAGAATTCAGGGGCATCTTCCCACGCCCGGACGCAGGACACGCAGGATGACGGCACCAAGAACGCAGCGGCGCCTCGCGGCGATCCTCGCCGCCGACATTGCCGGCTATTCGCGGCTCATGGCGGCCGACGAAGCCGGGACGCTCGCCGCCATGAGCACCGTCTGGGCCGAACACTTCAATCCTGCCGTCGCCGCCCACCACGGCCGGATCGTGAAGATGATGGGGGACGGTGCGCTGGTCGAATTCGCCAGCGCGGTCGAAGCGGTGACCTGCGCCCTTGCCGTTCAACAAGCCATGGCGTCTTTCAAGCAGTCGCGCCCGGACCAGCCGCCGCTCGAATTCCGCATCGGCGTGAACCTCGGGGACATCGTCATCGAGGGCGACGATATTTTCGGCGACGGCGTCAACCTGGCGGCGCGCCTGGAGGGACAGGCGCCAACCGGCGGCGTCCTGATTTCCGATTCGGTTTATGCCCAGGTCAGGGGAAAGGTCGGCGTCAGCTTCGACGACGCCGGCACCATGACTCTCAAGAACATCGAGACGCCGGTCCGGGCCTGGCGCTGGACGGGTGACGGCGCCGCCGCGGAGACGCAAACGCCGGCCGGCCTGCGCGACCTCCCCTCCATCGCGGTCCTGCCCTTCACCATCATGTCCGGCGACCCGGAGCAGGAGTACTTCGCCGACGGCCTGGTGGAGGACATCATCACGACCCTCTCCAAGCTGGCCGGGCTGCGGGTGATCGCGCGCAACTCGACTTTTGTCTACAAGGGCCAGGCCGTCGACATTCGCGCGGTGGCCAATCAGCTTGGCGTGCAGTACATCCTCGAGGGCAGCGTGCGCCGGGTCGGCGACCGCATCCGCATTACGGCACAGCTGATCGACGCCGGCGGCGCGCATGTCTGGGCCGAGCGCTACGACCGGTCCATTGACGACATCTTCGCCGTCCAGGACGAGATCACCCTGGTCCTGGCGACCGAGATGCAGGTCAAGCTGACAGAGGGAGAACAGGCACGGCTGCGCTACACGACGACCGGCAACGTGGAAGCCTGGAGCTTCTGGGTGCAAGGTCTCCACCACTATCGCCAGTCGGTCACAAAAGAGAGTCTGGGAGCCGCGCTCTCTTGCTGGACCAAGGCGCTGGCGCTCGACCCCGCCTCGTCCTCGCTCAACGCGATGATCAGCCTGGTACACTACGCCGACGCCCGCTTCGGTTGGTGGGAGGATCGGGAAACGGCGCATCAGAAGGCCATGAGCTTTACCGAGCGCGCACTGGAACTCGATCCCGAGAATCCGGACGCCAACGTGACGGCGGGCCTCGCCCTGCTGCAGGCCGGACGCCACGAAGAGGCTGCGGCGAAAGCACGGCGGGCGGCTCAATTCGCGCCGGGCTCGGCCGACGCGGCGAGCTTCGGCTGTTTCATTCTCGCCTTTGCGGGATTCCCCGATGAGGCGGTCACCCATGGCGAGCGCGCGTTGACGCTGAGCCCGAACTATCCCGCCTCCTATCTGGGGCACCTCGGCAACGCCTATCGGCTCGCCGGAAGAACCGAGGAAGCCATC
>JBNLCA010000019.1:0-3537 GCA_050303575.1 Paracoccaceae bacterium | reverse complement strand
GTGAAGACGCTCGACGACCTGATGGGCGACCGCACGCTTCTGAAGGTCGCGCTCGGCGCCTTCGGGCTCGAGGCCGACCTGCCAAACAGGGCCTTCATCCGCAAGGTGCTGGAGGGCTCGATCACCGATCCCAAGGCGCTGGCCAACCGGCTTGCCGACAAGCGCTATCTCGAGATGGCGAAGACTTTCGGCTTCGGCGAGCTGGGCGGGCCCTTCACCTGGAAGAGCAGCCTGCCCGACAAGATTGCCGGCAAGTACCAGACCCAGACCTTCGAGGTCGCGGTCGGCGGCCAGAGCGAGGAGATGCGCCTTGCGCTTACCGCCACGCGCGAGCTGGCCGACATCGCGTCGCGTGACATGTCGCCCGACGCGATGTGGTTCACCGTCATGGGCAACCCTCCGCTCCGCCGGGTCTTCCAGACCGCGCTGGGCCTGCCGACGAGCTTCGGTGCGCTCGACCTCGACCGCCAGCTCGCCACCTTCCGCGAGAAGGCCGCCCGCACCTTCGGCTCGGGCGAAGTGGCGCAGTTCGCCGATCCGCCCATGCGCGAGGATCTGGTCCGCCTGTTCCTGGTCCGCTCCCAGGTCGGCCAGTCGCAGGCGGCGGCCTCGGGAAGCATCGCGCTGACCATGCTCCAGCAGATCCCGCGCCGGTCGAGCCTGATCGGGTGATGACTCTCCCGTCGCACCCGGGCGCGTGGGGCCGGGGTGGGACAGCTCGGGGTCGGACAAGAATCGGATACGCAGATCCCGCCAGCCGCGCCGGCCGGTTGCTCGACAATCCGTTGGCGGGAACGGCCCCGCGCGGGACGACGCTTACGGCCGGCCCGCGAATCAGGGCACTGGCAGCCGTCTGAGCCAACAAGGCCGCAGCCTGCCATTGACGCGCGCAGGGCGCACAGGCTGAGCACGGCGCCAAACCGACCGGATGGACGAACCCCTGTCCGCCGCTGGTTCGAGGCGGCGCGCCATCGCCGCGCCGGGGCCGAGCGTTCAGCGATCCGGCGGACCACGGACCCCGGCGGCGTGCGGCCAGGATGCGTCTCAGCCGCGGCCCAGGAGCTTTCTCAGAATGGCCTGAAGGCCGGGTCGCGGTCTGGCCCACTCGCCGCGCTGGAATGCCTTGATGCTGGAGTAACCGTGGTCCCGCAACAGGTGGCCGAGGTTCACGCGGACATGGCCCTCTTCGGTCGGGTAGCGCGCGGCGACCTCGCGGAAGGCGGGCAGCAGCTGCGCGTCCGTAACGCCCGTCAGTGCCTGCAGCGTGGCATGGACGACCGGTGTCGCCTCGTCGCGAAGTCCGGCGAGAAACACGGCGATGTAGCGCTCCTTGCCCTCGACCTTGCCGAGGTGGAAGAAGGTTGTCTGGCGGAACTCGGCATCGGAGTGGTGTGCGAAGGGCACGATGGCATCGGCGAACTCCACGCCGGACTCCGCGAGAACAAGGAGAGCGAAGCTGAACGTCTCGATGTCGGAGATCCGCTCCAGATGTTCGAGAAGCTGTGGCGCGATCACGTGACAGGACGGCTTGGCGTACCACAAGACCGCCTGGCAGGCGGCGAGCAGGCCAGCGTTGTCCCTGTCAACCAGACGGAGCAGATGCCGACGTGCACGGTCGATGTCGAACTTGGTGAGGGCGTCGAGCGCGGCCCCCGCGATGTCAGGATCGGCATCCTCGCAGACCCGGTCGAGCCGCTCGCAGGTCTCCGGCGCCGCTGTGCTCAGTTTCAGGAGGCCAACCAGGGCCTCGCGCTTGGTCTGTGTATCCGTGGACGTGTCGAACACCCGCATCAGATGCCGGTCGTCGCCACCCATCGTGTAGCCGAACCAGTCGTAGGGCTGGTCGATCAGGATGCCCGAGATGACCTCGTCCAGCCACCGCTCGTACCAGTCGAGGAAGTTGGCCTCGAAGGCGAAGCGCGGCTTGTCGCCCTCGGTGGTGAAATTGACGACACGGCCCTTGTCCGGTCCGGTGACGATGAGGCCGTGGTAGTTTTCGCAGCCCTGATCGCCGATGGTGAGAACGCCGGCGAGAAGCCTGTCATACTCTTGGAAATAGGCCTTAGCCGGAACGTCGTGGCCATCGACATGAAGGTTTCGCGACGCTTCCGCCCATTCTTCGTCGGACATCCGGTCATGGATCAGCGCCGGCTTCGATAGTGCGGCAGAGCCGTCGAGTGATCCCGTCTTCTCCAACGGGGAGATTCCATAGAATGGACCCGCCGCGTCGGCATTCTTGTCGCCCGACCCATTTCCGACCCGGGTAAGAAAGGCGACGTAGTCGGGGGGGAGCGTGATGCCGTGCCGGCGTTCGAACTCCGCGACCGTAGGGAGATCGATGGGCGGTCCGATCCGGTACCGGTGCGACGAAGCGCCGAACACGTTGCAGCCGCGATCGGCGCGGCGCGCCTGGTCGAGCTTGGCCCGGATGCGGTCCGTCTGCTCGTCGAAGTCCGAAATTCTCTGCAAGTTGGTCATCGCCGGATTGCTCTCCGCGAACTATGGCGTCACAGCAAACATGAGCGCAACAGCAAAGTCCGGGCGGGCGATGACGTCCGTGTTGCGTCAGTCATCGAGCGAGAATTCCGTCGGCGCCTCGGGAATCTCCGGCGTCGGGCGCGGCGGGACCTTTCGGCCCTTCGGCGCCAGGCATTCGGCCAGCCGCTCGAAGCTGGCACCGACACCGTCCGGTGCATCCTCGGCGAGGAAGGCGTCGAGCGCGGGCCAGACCCGGATCGCCTCGTCGATCAGCGGATCCGAGCCCGGCGAATAAAGGCCGGCCTGGATCATCGTCTCGGACCGGTCGTAGGCACCGAGGAGGCGGCGTGCGGCGGCGATGAGCTGATTCTCCTCCGGGCTCGCCGCATTGGGAAGCGACCGCGAGACCGAGCGCAGAACGTCGATCGCCGGAAAGCGGCCCCGCTCGGCGATCTCGCGGTCCATCACGACATGGCCGTCGAGGACGCCGCGCAGGATGTCGGCGACCGGTTCCTCCATGTCCGAGCCCGCGACGAGGACCGAGAAGATCGCGGTGATGTCGCCGGCCTCGCCCGCGCCGGGACCGGCGCGTTCGGCCAGCGACATGATCTGGTGCGCAAGCGAGGGCGGGTAGCCGCCGAGCGCGCCGGATTCTCCCGAGGCAAGCGCGATCTCGCGATGCGCCTCGGCGAAGCGGGTGACCGAATCGGTGAGGAGGAGGACATGCTGCCCGCGGTCGCGAAAATGTTCGGCGACGGTCATCGCGGAAAGCGCGGCGCGGCGGCGTTCCAGCGGCGAGCGGTCCGAGGTCGCGACGACGACGACCGCGCGCGCCATGCCCTCGGGGCCGAGGACATGCTCGACGAACTCGCGCAGCTCGCGCCCCCGCTCGCCGACCAGGCCGACGACAACGACATCCGCCTCGACCCCGCGCGCGAGCTTGCCGAGGAGCGACGACTTGCCCACGCCCGAGCCGGAAAAGAGCCCGATGCGCTGGCCTCGGACGAGGGGCAGCATCGTGTCGAAGATCGCGGTGGTGGTGGCGAGGCGTTCGCCCAA
>JBNLCA010000018.1:0-4656 GCA_050303575.1 Paracoccaceae bacterium | reverse complement strand
GCAACGCGTCACGCTGATCACGCTGGGGGTCGAGGACCTGGCCGCCGCGCGCGCTTTCTACAGGGCGCTCGGCTGGCAGGAGCATCCGTCGAGCCAGGACGGGGTCGCCTTCTACCAGATGCACGGCACGGTCTTCGGCCTCTTCGGCCGAGCCGCGCTTGCTGCGGACCAGGGCCGGCCGGGCGCGACGCTCGGCACCGGTGCCGCGACGCTGGCACAGAACTTCGCGACCGAGGCAGAGGTCGATGCCGCCTATGCCGCCGCGCTCGCCGCCGGGGCGACCGGGCTGAAGAAACCCGAGAAGGTATTCTGGGGCGGTTATTCCGGCTATTGGGCCGACCCCGACGGGCATGTCTGGGAAGTCGCGATGAACCCTTACTGGCCGCTCGCCGAAGACGGGTCGCTGACCCTGCCATGACCGAACCGGTCCCGGTCGAGATGCGCGCGCGGATCGGCGAGGTGCTTGCCGACATAGCCCGGACCGAGGGAGTGACGATCCTCCTTGCCGTCGAATCCGGGTCGCGCGCCTGGGGCTTCCACTCGCCTGACAGCGACTATGACGTGCGCTTCCTCTATGCCCGGCCGATCGACTGGCACCTCTCGGTCCGCGACCGGCGCGATGTGATCGAGCGGCCGGTCGACGCGGTGCTCGACGTCTCCGGCTGGGAGCTGAGGAAGGCGCTGCGCCTTGCGCTCGGCTCGAACGCGGTGGTGGCCGAATGGCTGCAGTCACCGGTCACCTATGCCGAGGCGCCCGGCGTGCGCGAGGCGCTGACCGGGTTCGCGCAAGGCGTGCTCGACCGGTCGGCGGTGAGCTGGCATTACCTCTCGCTTCTGAAGGGTCAGCTTGGCCGTGCGAAGGCCGCGGGCGGGGTTCATCTGAAACGCTACTTCTATGCCCTGCGCCCGGCGCTGGCGCTGAGGTGGATGCGGTTGCACGGGGCGGCGATGCCGCCGATGGATATGGCGCGCCTTGTCGCCGGCGCGGGGCTGTCGGCGGCCGAGGAGAAGGCGCTGGGGGCGCTCACCGAACGCAAGAAGGCGCTGGTCGAGAGCGGAACCGCCGAGGCACCGGACCCGCTTCTCGACGTACTGATCGCGGGCGAGGTCGCGGCGGTCGAGGAATGGCTGCGGGAAAACCGCCGCGTCATGGCGGCGCCCGCGCAGTGGGACGCGGCGGACGAGCTGCACCGGCGATTCACGGTCGGGCAATGACCGTCTCGGTGTGGGAGCTTCTGGCCTATGCCGGCGCGGTGGTGATCCTGTTCATCACGCCCGGCCCGGTCTGGGTGGCGCTGATCGCGCGGGGCCTGACCGGCGGCTTCCGCCAGGCCTGGCCGCTGGCGGTGGGCGTCACTGTGGGCGACGTTCTCTGGCCACTCCTGGCGATCCTCGGCGTCAGCTGGATCGTCTCGGTCTGGGGCGGGTTCCTGTTCGTTCTGAAGCTGATCGCGGCGGCGATGTTCATCGTGATGGGCGGCCTCCTGATCCGCTTCGCCGGCGCCCCGATCCCGACCGACGGACGGCTGACGCGGCCCGGCATGTGGGCAGGCTTCACGGCGGGCGTCATGGTGATCGTCGGGAACCCCAAGGCGATCCTCTTCTACATGGGTCTGCTGCCGGGCTTCTTCGACCTGCGCACGGTGACATGGCTCGACATCGTCGCGATCCTTTCCGTCAGCGTCGCGATCCCGCTCAGCGGTAATCTGATGCTTGCCCTGACGATCGACCGGGCGCGCCGGCTCCTCACCTCGCCCGAGGCGCTGGCGCGGGCCAACCGGATCGCCGGGACGCTGCTGATCGGGGTGGGTCTGGTGATCCCGTTTCTTTGAGTTGGCGTGCCGTTCGGTCCTGCTTCCCTCCGCGCCAGGACGAGTTCGCCAGAGCGCCAGAGCCCCCTCCACACTCCCTGTGCAACACCCCTCCACGTCGCCCCAAAATATTGTGTCCGGCGCGTGACATTCCCCCCCGGAAATCGTATAAAATCGCAGGGTTAGACAGGATGCCTTCGTATGGCTGACGACATTGGCGCGGACGACGAATACGGCGCCGAATCTATCAAGGTTCTCAAAGGGTTGGAGGCCGTGCGCAAGCGGCCGGGGATGTATATCGGGGACACCGATGACGGCTCGGGCCTGCACCATATGGTCTACGAGGTCGTGGACAACGGCATCGACGAGGCGCTGGGCGGTTTCGCCGACGCCGTGACGGTGCGGATTCACGCCGACAGCAGTGTCTCGGTCACCGACAACGGCCGCGGCATTCCGACCGATATCCACAAGGAAGAGGGCGTCTCGGCGGCCGAGGTCATCATGACCCAGCTCCATGCCGGCGGGAAGTTCGACCAGAACTCGTACAAGGTGTCGGGTGGTCTCCACGGCGTCGGCGTCTCGGTCGTCAACGCACTGTCCGACTGGCTGGAACTGCGCATCTGGCGCGGCGGCAAGGAGCATTTCGCCCGCTTCGAGGGCGGCTATACCGTCGAGCCCCTGCGCGTCGTCGGCGACGCGAACGGCAAGAAGGGCACCGAGGTCCGCTTTCTTGCCTCGACCAAGACATTCTCGAACCTCGACTACCAGTTCAAGACACTGGAAAACCGTCTGCGCGAACTTGCCTTCCTGAACTCGGGCGTGCGCATCATCCTGGAAGACGAGCGCCCGGCCGAACTGCTTCGGACCGAGCTTTTCTACGAAGGCGGTGTGCGCGAGTTCGTCAAGTATCTCGACCGGTCGAAGACACCGATGATTCCCGAACCGATCTTCATGACCGGCGAGCGGGACGGCATCGGCGTCGAGGTCGCGATGTGGTGGAACGACAGCTACCACGAGACGGTGTTGCCCTTCACCAACAACATCCCCCAGCGCGACGGCGGCACCCACTTGGCAGGCTTCCGGGGCGCACTGACGCGGACCATCAACCTCTATGCACAGTCCTCGGGCATCGCGAAGAAGGAGAAGGTCAGCTTCACCGGCGACGACGCGCGCGAGGGGCTGACCTGCGTCCTTTCGGTCAAGGTGCCCGACCCCAAGTTCTCGTCGCAGACCAAGGACAAGCTTGTCTCGTCCGAGGTGCGCCCGGCGGTCGAGAACCTGGTCAACGAGAAGCTGGCCGAATGGTTCGAGGAGCACCCCGCCGAAGCCCGCATGATCGTAGGCAAGATCATCGAGGCGGCGCTGGCGCGCGAGGCGGCGCGCAAGGCGCGGGAGCTGACGCGCAAGAAGATCGCGACCGACGTGAACTACCTTGCCGGCAAGCTGAAGGAATGTTCCGAGAAGGACCCCGAGAAGCGCGAGATCTTCCTGGTCGAGGGTGACAGCGCCGGCGGCTCGGCCCAGACCGGCCGCGACCGGCGCACGCAGGCGATCCTGCCGCTCAGGGGCAAGATCCTGAATGTCGAGCGCGCGCGCTTCGACCGGATGCTTGGCAGCCAGGAGATCGGCAACCTTGTCGTCGCCCTCGGCACCGGCATCGGCCGGGACGAGTTCGACTTGGGCAAGCTGCGATACCACAAGGTCGTCATCATGACCGATGCCGACGTGGACGGCGCGCATATCCGGACGCTGCTTCTGACCTTCTTCTTCCGGCAGATGCCGGAACTGATCGAGCACGGCTATCTCTTCATCGCGCAGCCGCCGCTCTACAAGGTCGCGCGCGGCAAGTCCGAGGTCTATCTCAAGGACCAGGGCGCGCTCGAGGACTACCTCATCCAGCAGGGGATCGAGGGTGCGGTGCTGCGCCTGACCTCGGGCGAGGAGATCGCCGGCAACGACCTGCTGCGCCTCGTCGAGACGGCGCGCCAGTTCAAGCGCATCCTCGAGGCCTTCCCGACGCACTACCCGCGCCACATCCTCGAACAGGCGGCGCTGGCCGGCGCGTTCGAGCAGGGCCGCGCCGACGCCGATCTCCAGGGCATCGCGGACGCCGTGGCGCGGCGGCTCGACCAGGTTGCGGTCGAGTACGAGCGCGGCTGGCAGGGACGCATCACCCAGGACCACGGCATCCGCCTTGCTCGCGTCTTGCGCGGGGTCGAGGAGATCCGCACCCTCGACGGCGCCATCCTGCGGTCGGGCGAGGCACGGCGGCTGGGCGCGCTGGCGGCCGAGCAGTCGGCAAGCTACCGCGACCCGGCATCGCTGGTGCGGCGCGACCGGACGACCGAGATCCACGGTCCGACCGATCTTCTGACCGCCATCCTCGACGAAGGCGAGAAGGGACTCTCGCTCCAGCGCTACAAGGGCCTTGGCGAGATGAACCCCGAACAGCTTTGGGAAACCACGCTCGACCCCGAGGCACGGACGCTGCTGCAGGTGAAGATCGACGACCTGGCCGAGGCTGATGACATCTTCACCAAGCTGATGGGCGACGTGGTCGAACCCCGCCGCGAGTTCATCCAGCAGAACGCTCTTTCGGTCGAGAACCTCGACATCTGAGGCCGGCGGCCCGCAGGACCGCAAGGGGTCTTTCAGGCTCTGACAGCGGCGAAGCCGGACGGCCGACCGGCCAGCGAGGGAACCGGATTCACTCTTCCGCGTTCTTTTGAAAACGGAGAGCAGTGATGAAACATCATCGGATCGACTGGACCAGGGCCTGCATCGCCTCGCCCACGCCGCGTGAGACAGGCCCCGGACTTCCCATTGACGAGCTGGTTCGCCAGAT
>JBNLCA010000017.1:0-4420 GCA_050303575.1 Paracoccaceae bacterium | reverse complement strand
ACCGACGAAGGCCGCGCCATCGTCCTGACCGGCCAGCCCGAGCTGAAACCGCAGACCGTCGCGGTGCCGCGCGACCCGTCGTCCGCCGCCTTCCCGGTCTGCGCCGCGCTGATCGTCGAAGGCTCCGACATCCTCGTGCCCGGTGTCAGCCAGAACCCGACCCGCAGCGGTCTTTACACCACGCTGGTCGAGATGGGCGCCGACATCGAGTTCCGGAACCCGCGCGAGGAAGGCGGCGAGCCTGTCGCCGATCTCCGCGTCCGCGCGTCTGCCCTGAAAGGTGTCGAGGTCCCGCCCGACCGCGCGCCCTCGATGATCGACGAATTCCCGATCCTCTCTGTCGTCGCCGCCTGCGCGACGGGCACCACCGTCATGCGCGGCGTCAAGGAACTGCGCGTCAAGGAGAGCGACCGGATCGACGCGATGGCACGCGGTCTCGAGGCCTGCGGCGTGAAGATCGAGGAAGACGAAGACACGCTCATCGTCCACGGCCTCGGGCCCGGCGGCGTTCCCGGCGGCGCCACCTGCGCCACCCACATCGACCACCGCATCGCCATGAGCTTCCTCGTCCTCGGCCTCGCCGCGCAGAAGCCGGTCAGCGTCGATGACGGCTCGCCCATCGCCACCTCGTTCCCGGTCTTCGAAGGGCTGATGAAGGATCTCGGCGCGACGGTCGACCGGAGCAATCGGTGAACATAGGCGGCTCCTGCCTCTGCGGTGCGGTCACGTACATCGTGGGCGGCCCACTCCGGCCGGTGATCGCGTGCCACTGCACCCAGTGCCGCAAAAGCTCGGGTCACCACGTTGCCGCGACCTCTGCGCCGCGCGATACCGTCGAGATCACCGGCGAGGTCCGCTGGTTCCTCTCCTCCGATACCGCCAGGCGCGGCTTTTGCCCGACCTGCGGCTCGAACCTGTTCTGGGACGGTGCCGGCGAGAATCTGTCAATCTTCGCCGGTACGTTGGATGGCGACCCCGGCGTGCGGCTTGCCGGTCATATTTTCTGTGCGGACAGGGGCGCCTATTACGACATCGCTGATGGCCTGCCTCGGGCCGAAGGTGCTGATCCGGCGCTGACCACGATGGTGCTGAAATGATCTTCACCGTCGCCATCGACGGCCCTGCGGCGGCGGGCAAGGGCACGATCTCGAAAGCCATCGCGGCACGCTTCGGCTTCGCCCATCTCGACACCGGCCTCCTCTACCGCGCCGTCGGCCGCAGGACCCTCTCGGGCGAGGACGCCGTCGCCGCCGCCCGCAGCCTGACGGCGGAAGACCTAGCTGGCGGCGATCTCCGGACACCGGACGTGGCGGACGCCGCCAGCCGGGTCGCCGCCCTGCCCGATGTGCGGACTGCCCTAGTCGACTTCCAGCGCGACTTCGCCCGGCGCGAGGGGGGCGCGGTGCTCGACGGACGCGACATCGGCACCGTCATCTGCCCCGGCGCCGAGGTTAAGCTTTTCGTGACGGCATCGGACGAACGCCGGGCCCGGCGCCGCCATGCCGAACTCGTCTCCGGCGGGCACCAGGTGACCGTCGCCCAGGTCCTCGCCGACCTGAAGGCCCGCGACCGCCGTGACAGCGAGCGCGCGACCGCGCCGCTGAAGCCGGCGGATGACGCCACCGTCATCGACACGACCGACATGGACATTGCCGCCGCCGTCGAGGCCGCCGCGATCGTGGTCAGCGCAGCGCTCGCCCGGCGCGATTGACGCGTGAGCCCGGGTCTGAAAGAACGCGCTCTCGCGGGAAGCGACCCAATGGCACAGCGCATCGTCGATCTGAACACATGGAACCGGGCGGACCAGTTCCGCTTCTTCCGCACCTATGCCAAGCCGCATTATGCCGTGACCTCGCGGCTCGACGTCTCGCACGTCATGGCGCGCAAGGCGGACGGCGTTTCGCCCTACCGGGCCAGCCTCTACGCCATCGGCGCCGGCATCCACGCGGTACCGGAGCTGAGGATGCGGTTCCGGGAAGAGGTGGTCACCGAATACGACCGGATCGACCTTTCGATGACCGTTCCGCTGCCCGACGGCAACTTCAACTACGCCTATGTGCCGTGGCAGGCGGACTTCCCGGCGTTCGACCGGCAGGCGCAGGAGATCATCGCCGCGACTGAGGGCGGGACGCTCAGGGCCAACACCGGCCAGCGCGACGACCTGGCATACCTCTCGTGCCTGCCGTGGCTCGACTTCACCTCGATCGACAACGCGCTGCCCGGCCCCGACGACTGCATCCCGCGCGTCAGCTGGGGCAAGATCGTCCCCGAAGCCGGCGGCCAGAGGATGGCCATGACCCTCGAGGTCCACCACGCGCTGGTCGACGGCCGGCAAGTCGGCGACTACTTCGCGGCCGTGCAGGCGGCGCTGGACGGTATCTGATTCCCCTCGTCATCTGCCTGAGGTGGCGACCGGCACCAGGTTCCGGGGACCAACCGAAGTCTGCCTTGGCCCCGGCGCCGCGGTGCGTTAGCGGTAAACGTACGCATCGAGGGAGGACGACATGGACGCGCTGAACATTCCTGACCTGAAGGGCAAGGCGGTGCTGATCACCGGCGCCTCGACCGGCATCGGCGCCGCGCTGGCGCGCGCCTTCGCGGCGCAGGGGGCGAAGGTCGGCCTGCATTACAACGCGTCCGAGGAGGCGGCGACGGCGCTTGCCGCCGAGATCGCGAAGGCCGGCGGCTCGGCCGCGCTGATCCGGGGCGACGTCTCGACCGGCGCCGGCGCGAGGGCCGTGGTCGAAGAGGCCGCCGGGGCGCTCGGCCGGCTCGACGGGCTCATCAACAATGCCGGCGGCATGGTCCGGCGGGTGGCCTACGCCGACGCGACCGAAAGGGACTATGACGAGATCATGGACCTCAACGCCCGCTCGGTCGTGGTGGCGTCCGGCGCCGCGATCCCGCATCTGAAGGCGGCCGCCGAAGAGACTAAGGGCGGCTTCATCATCAACACCACCTCGGTCGCGGCGCGCAATGGCGCGAGCGGCGGCGCCGGGCTCTACGGCTCGTCCAAGGCTTTCGTCCACAACGTCACCCGCGGCATGGCGAAGGAGCTGATCCCCTTCGGAATAAGGGTGAACGCGGTTGCACCCGGCGTCATCCTGACCCCGTTCCACGAGCGCTACTCGACCAAGGCGCAGCTCGACGCGCAGCTCGCGGTGATCCCGGCCGGCCGCCTTGCCCCGCCCGAGGATTGCGTCGGCGCCTATCTCTTCCTCGCCAGCGCGATCCTCTCACCCTACGTCGTCGGCCAGGTGATCGAGGTGAACGGCGGAATGCTGATGCCGTGAGGCCGTTGCGGGGCCGAGGAGAGCGCTGATGGACAACAAGGTTTGGGCCGTGCTCGCCCTGGTCGCCGTCGTGGCGGTCCTGAAGGCATTCGAGAAGTTCCTGGACTGGCGTGAGACCTGGGGAAGACCGAAGAAGACGCCGCGGCCCGGAAATGCGGTTCCCGACCCGCCTTCGCCCTCGTCGGCCGAGAGTTCCGGTGCGGATGATCTGGCTCAGGAACGCTGGCGCGCCGTTCAGATGGCGAAGATGAGGCTCGGGCAGCCGGCGCCAACCAAACCCGCGCAGTGGGTCGAACCGGACCCGATAAGGAAGATCATCGTCCCCGAAGAGCCCAAGCGCATGCGGGAGCTGCTTGAGACTCTGGCGCGGGACGCCGTCATCTTCCTGAAACGCGAGCCCACGCCTGGCCGCGCAGCGCATCTGAGCTTTTTCGGTGGCAGGCCGATCGTTCCGCCCGGCTGGGCCTGGCCGAGAAGCTGGGAAACCGGCTATCCGCTCAGCTTCGTTCTTCAGGTCGATCTTTCGATGATGCCCGACAACGATGTCGGGCGCGGCCTTCCCGACAGCGGCGTTCTGTATTTCTTCTTCGATCCGACCGCGACGAAAAGCGATATCCTGGGTTGCGTCGACTATCGTCCCGGGCCTGTCGAGGGCTGGGCCGAAGCGGTCCCGCCCGCCGACATCCCGAAGACCAAGACCTACAGTGCGCGTAGCGATCCGAAGAATGGCGAGACATCGGCGTTCCCGAAGACCGAGGTCCTGCTTGCCGGGATCAAGGACTTTCCCGAACGTTCGCTCGATGTCTCCGAGGATCTGCGACTTGATCTTGGATATGCCGACCGCCCGTATGACCCGTGGGAAGACCAACTCTGGACCGACACGGTGGCGGCATTGGCGCGCGAGGAACGGGGCCGCGTGGAGAAGACCTTCGGCGCGCCCTGGATCGGCTCCTACCGTCACCAGATGGGCGGCTATCCCTACGTTCTCCAGAACGGAATGGACTACGGATCGCCGGTTCCCCCGCTTCTGAAGCTCTGGGGTGACCTTGGCCTCGACATCAACTTCGCCAGCGTGACGCAGTTCTGGTTCCGGGGCAGATGGAATCGCGACTGGGACACGGTCTACA
>JBNLCA010000016.1:0-2099 GCA_050303575.1 Paracoccaceae bacterium | reverse complement strand
GGGGATGAGCGGGCTTCTGCTTGCCTGGTACGACCGCCATGCGCGGGTGCTGCCTTGGCGCGTCTCGCCCGCCGACCGGGCCCAAGGGGTACGGCCTGATCCCTACGCGGTGTGGCTTTCCGAGGTGATGCTGCAGCAGACGACCGTCGCCGCGGTGAAGGACTATTTCCACAGGTTCACCGCCCGCTGGCCGACTGTCGAGGCGCTGGCCGCCGCGCCGGACGAGGCGGTGATGGCCGAATGGGCGGGTCTCGGCTACTACGCCCGCGCCCGGAACCTCCTGAAGTGTGCCCGCGCGGTGGTCGAACTCGGAGCCTTTCCCGACACCGCCGACGCGCTCCGCCAACTCCCCGGCATCGGTCCCTACACCGCCGCCGCCATCGCCGCCATCGCCTTCGACCGGACGGAAACCGTGGTCGACGGCAATGTCGAACGGGTGATGGCGCGGCTTTTCGAGGTCGAAACCCCGCTTCCTTCGGCCAAGCCCGAACTTACCACCCTCGCCGCTCGTCTGACGCCGGCCGAGCGTCCGGGCGACTACGCCCAGGCCGTCATGGACCTCGGCGCCACGGTCTGCACACCGAAATCGCCGACCTGCGCACTCTGCCCCTGGCGCGGTGCCTGCCGCGGCATCGGCCGGGCCGACCTTCCGCGGAAATCTCCCAAGGCCGAGAAACCCACCCGCCTCGGTCATGCCTACATCGCGCGGCGGACGGACGGCGCGCTGCTGCTTGAGCGCCGGCCCGACAAGGGCCTCCTCGGCGGGATGCTGGGCTGGCCCGGCTCGGACTGGTCGGCCGACCCCGCCCCGGCCCCGCCGCTCGCCGCCGACTGGAAGGCGCTGCCGGCCGAGGTACGGCATACTTTCACCCATTTCCATCTTCGGCTTACGGTCCACGTCGCGACCGTGCCCGCCGACACGCCCGGCGCCTTCACCCCCAGGCACGACTTCCGCCCGACCGACCTACCGACCGTCATGCGCAAGGCCTGGGCGCTGGCCCTCGAAGCACTTTGACGTGGTGTCGCGCTTGAGCGGTCCCCGGCCCGCCCCTATCCTGCGGCGAACTCAGAGGTTGTAATGGTTCCCGCCGCCCAGGTCTCGAAAATCGAACGCGCGCTGCCCTTCTGGCTGTCGCTTGCGCTGATCCCGCCGGTCCTGATCGCGGCGGCCCTGGGCGGCTGGTGGGTCCTTCTCGTGCCCCTTGCCGCGTGGGGGATGTTCTCGGTCCTCGACGCACTGACCGGGCGGTACGAGGAGAACGCCGATCTCGAAACCCCCGAACCCGGCCTCTTCTGGTACCGCCTTATCACGCTGATCTGGCTGCCGATCCAGCTTGCGATCCAGTTCGGCCTGATCTGGTACGCGGCCCGCGCCGATTTCAGCACGTGGGAGCTGATCGGCCTCTTCTTCGGGGTCGGGGTCCTTTCGGGAACGGTCGGCATCAACTACAGCCACGAACTCATGCACCAGAAGAACCGCTGGGAACGGCTTCTGGGCGACCTCCTTCTCGCCTCGGTCCTCTATTCGCACTTCCGGTCCGAGCATCTGCGGGTTCACCACCTCTGGGTCGGGACCGCGCGCGACCCGGTGACGGCGCACTACAACGAGGGGTTCCACCGCTTCTTCCCGCGCGTCCTTCGGCAGAGCCCGCGTTCTGCCTGGAAGGCCGAGGCGGCGATGCTTGCCCGCAAGGGTGCCGGGCCGTTCCACCCGTCGAACCCGTTCTGGCGCTACGCCGCACTTCAGCTCGCCATGCTCGCCCTGGCGCTCGCGCTCGGCGGTTGGCTCGGGCTTGTCCTCTTCCTCTGGCAGGCCTTCGTCGCGATCTGGCAGCTCGAGCTCGTCAACTATATCGAGCATTACGGCCTGACCCGCCGCCACCTCGGCGACGGCAAGTACGAGCACGTCCTGCCCCGCCATTCGTGGAACGCCACGCACAAGGCGTCGAACTGGCTTCTGATCAATCTCCAGCGCCACTCGGACCACCACTACAAGCCCGACCGCCGCTTCCCGCTCCTGCAGACCTACGCCGAGGAGGAAGCGCCGCTCCTGCCCTACGGCTATCCCCTGATGACCATGCTGGCGATGGTGCCACCGC
>JBNLCA010000015.1:0-11596 GCA_050303575.1 Paracoccaceae bacterium | reverse complement strand
ACGTCGTACGAGGTGCTTCCGGCCGGGACCGGGTCCTGCCAGATCAAGTCTTCCGCCGGGACGAAGGGACCGACATAGTTCACCTTCGGCCCCATGTCGCGGTGGGTCAGCTTGAACCAGGCGCGGGCGAACGTATCGGATAGATACGCCGGATCGGCGTGGAAGCGCTCGCAGATTTCGCGATAGATCGGGTCGAACTTCATCGCCATGTCGGCGTCAGTCATGATCGGGTTGTGCCTGAGCGTCGGATCGGTCGAGTCGGGGAACTTGTCCTCTTCGGCGATGCCGATCGGTTCCCACTGCCAGGCGCCGGCGCGGGATTTCACCGGCTGCCAGTCGTACTTGAAGAGAAGTGTGAGGTAGCCGTTGTCCCACTTGGTCGGATTCGTCGTCCAGGCCCCTTCAAGACCCGACGTATGCTCGGTGTTGGCGTTGCCGTCAAAGCCCGGATCGGCCCAGCCGAAACCGCCGGCCTCGACCCCGGCCGCCGCCGGCTCGGGCCCGATCTGGCCCGCCGCCACGCCGCCATGTGCCTTGCCGACCGTATGGCCACCGACGGTCAGCGCCGCCGTCTCCTCGTCGTTCATCGCCATGCGCGCGAAGGTCATCCGCACGAATTTCGCGGTCTTCGCCGGGTCCGGGTTGCCGTTCACCCCCTCGGGGTTCACGTAGATCAGGCCCATGTGCGAGGCGGCCAGCGGATCGTAGGTCGCGTTCGCGTCCTCGATGTCGGTGGTCCGCTCGTCGGTGGGCGCAAGCCACTGGGTCTCGTTGCCCCAGTTGATGTCGATCTCTGGCCCCCAGATATCCTCGCGCCCGAAGCCGAAGCCGAAGGTCTTCAGCCCCATGTTGTGATAGGCGACGGTTCCGGCCAGCGCGATCAGGTCGGCCCAGCTCAGCGCGTTGCCGTACTTGCGCTTGACCGGCCAGAGAAGCCGCCGCGCCTTGTCGAGGCTGGCATTGTCGGGCCACGAGTTCAGCGGCTCGAACCGGATGTTGCCGCTGCCGGCGCCGCCGCGTCCGTCGGCCAGGCGGTACGAGCCCGCCGAGTGCCAGGTCAGTCGGATGAAGAGGCCGCCGTAATGGCCCCAGTCGGCCGGCCACCAGTCCTGGCTGTCGGTCAGGAGCTTCTCGACGTCGTTCCACACGCCCTGGAAATCGAGGCCCTTGACCGCCTTGCGGTGATCGTAGTCCTTGTCCATCGGATTCGAGCGGGCGTCGTGCTGGTGCAGGATGTCGAGGTTCAGCGCCTTCGGCCACCACCGGACCGGATTGTTGTCCATTCCGGTATTGCCGCCATGCATGACCGGGCAGCCGCCCTTCGGTGCGTCATTTCCGTCCATCTTGTCCTCCGATGTTCGACAGGGCCGAGCCGTCCGCGACTCGGTTTGGACTTATTATACTTCTACCGGTTCCATAAACCCCAGTTGAATTTCCTTACCAAGGCAATAAGCTGCGCAAATGAACGGTCTGACCCTCAAACATTTGCGTTACTTCGACGCGCTGGCCCGGAACGGCCATTTCGGCCGTGCCGCCGACGACTGCGCGATCTCGCAACCGGCCATGTCACTGCAGATCAAGGAACTCGAGACGATGCTCGGCGCGCCGCTGGTCGAGCGTCGGCCGCGTCAGATCGTGCTCACGGCGTTCGGCGAGGATTTCCTGGCACGCGCCCGGAAGATCCTGACGGACGTGGACGAGCTGAACGAACTGGTCCGTTCCGGTGACGGGCCGCTGGCGGGGCGGCTGCGCCTCGGCGTAATCCCGACCGTCGCGCCGTACCTGCTGGCCGACGTGATCCAGGCCCTCTCGTCCCGGATGCCGATGCTCAGGCTCGAGCCGCGGGAGACGGTGACCCGAGCGCTGATCGCGGACCTGCTCGATTCCCGGCTCGACGCGGCCATTGTCGCGTTGCCGATCTCCGAGCCTGCCCTGCGCGAGATTGCGCTATTCGACGAGGAATTCCTGCTTCTGCGGCCGCTCTCCGAAGCCGAAAAGCCCGTGCCCAGCCCAGAACGCCTGCGCGAGATGCGGCTTCTGCTGCTGGAGGAGGGGCACTGTTTCCGCGATCAGGCGCTGAGCTTCTGCGACACGACGGCCGCCAAGCTGCGCTACATCATGGAGGGAAGCTCGCTTTCCACCCTTGTCCAGATGGTCGGTGCCGGGATGGGCCTGACCTTGATCCCCGAGATGGCGCTGCGACAGGAAACCCGGTCTGCCCCCGTGTCGGTGGCGCGCTTCCCGCCGCCCGGTCCGGTCCGGACCATCGGTATGGTCTGGCGCAGCACAAACCCGCTCGCCCAGCAGCTTCTCGAGGTCGGCGAACTGGTCCGCGCGGTCGGCCAGGCCAGACAGCGCGAGAACGCCGCCACCTGACCGCACCTATGGTGTGCGATTCCACATGTTGGCGCCTTCATCTCGGGTTCCGGGCACTGACGTGCGGGATGCCCGCGCAGTCCTGACCCTTCACCGGACCCATTCAAACGGACCTGCGTGACGAAAACCGCGGGTTGGGCCGCACGAGGCCCTTGGCGAATTGGCATTCCCGCGCCATATTAGGGCCAGTGCAGCGATTGAACGATTGCCCTTGTTTACGATCACCGCCCTGTCGGAACGCATGATCGAGAGACAGAAGATGAGCCTCCGCCTGATCATAAGGGACTTCATCCGCGACGAGCGCGGTGCGATCACTGTGGACTGGGTCGTGGTAACCGCCGCCATCGGCGGGATGGGCCTCCTCGTGGCCACATCGGTGTCCGACGGTGCGCAACGGCTTGCGATCCAGATCGCGCAGAAGCTCGGCACGCACGCGCCGATTGGCCAGCCCTCTGCGGGCGGCGGGCCGACGACGACCGGAACCGTCACAGAACACTGATCCTGGCGACCCGCTCAGCGCGGAACCGGTCTCTTCCTTGGCGAGCCGCTTTCTGGTGAGTTCCGCTCGCCGATCCGCGACCAGAGCGGCGAAGCAATTGCCGGGCGCGCTGCCCGGCGGAAGCGTGCTAGGGAAACGCCTCGGGCTCGATTGACATTTGCGCGTGTCGTCTTAGGTGTCCGCGACACCAGTCGCGCAGGCGAACCGACCTTGATGCCCTCTCACTCGATCGTTATCGCCACGCGGGACCGGCCGGTGATGCTGCGCCGGGCTGTCGCCTCGGCACTGGCTTGCGATGCTGCCGGAGCCGAGGTCCTGGTTGTGGATGATCATAGCGGCACGCCCGCCAGCGAGGTGCTGGCCGACTTCGCGGATGCGCGGTTGCGCATCGTCCGGAACCCCGCAGGGCACACTGGCGTCGCGGCGACGCGCAACACAGGGTTCCGCGAGGCGAAGGGCGAGGTCATCTTCTTTCTCGATGACGACGACGAGATGCTGCCCGATTACCCGGGCCGAGTCCTCGCCGAGGCCGCGCTGCGGTGCGAGTATGGCTTCTCCTCGTGGCTTGAGGGGCGGGCCCGCCAAGGACAGCCGGCAACCGCGGCGCGCGTCCGCTTCGCCGAAGGGCCGATCCCGTCCGGCGCGCCCCTTCGCAAGCGGCTCTGCGGTTTCGGGATGGGATTCTGGATCCGCCGCGACACGGCGCGCGAGGTGGGGCCGGTGGCCACCGACCTGACGATGAACGAGGATACCGAGTATCTGTGCAAGCTCATCACCGCCGGACGGACGGCGTGGTACAGCGCCAGGCCCGGCGTCATCATTCACGCGCACCCGCCCGGGCAGGACGAGGCGCACCACCTCACCAAGCGGACCTCGGCGGTCGAACGGGCGCGCTGCATGCGGGTTCTGTGCGAACGGTACCCGAAGATGGTTGGCCATCTGGGTTCGGGTTACATCCGGCACTGCCTGAAATCGGGGCTGACCGGCGATGCCCGGCGCTTCGTCGCCAACCAGCCGGACTGGCGCGTCCGGGCTCGCCTCGGGACGGTTCTGGTAACCCGGTACCTCGCCTATGCCCTCACCCGAAGGGGCGCGTAGTCGCGTCAGGACCGGACGTGCCTGATCCGCACGTTCGGCAAGCCGATCGGCGCGACACCGAAATCGTGACACAGCCGCCCGAAGCCCTCGGTTTCGAGAAGGTCGTCGTACGGCACTTCGGGAAACCGGATTCCGGCGCGATGGACGGGCGCGTGGACCAGAAGCATCGTGCCACCCACGGACGACAGCGGCACCCTGTCGGTGAAGCGCAGATCGTGCAGATGCCGGCGCCGGTCGTAGAGCATGGGCGGCATGAAAAGGCCGTTGCGGACATGCTTGTAGTAGCGCTGGTCTTTGACGTCGCCGCAGTCGTTGAAGGCGTTCAGATCGTAACTCGGCCCGTCCCAGTCGAGCACACAGTCGGGCGTGACCACCTTGCTCCGCTCGGCCAGGAGGCGGGTCAGGATGTCCGGGGAATAGTCGCAGACATCGGCGTCGACCCACAGCGCCCAATGGTCGTCAGCTGTAAGGCCCTGGTCGATGAGGTGGTTGCGGACCCGCGCAAGGTTCGACCGGCGCTCGCGCTGGAACTCGGACCGCCAGCGCGTCTTGCGATCGAGCGTCGATCCGGTCGCGTACTCGGTCAGCACGATATCCCGGAAGCGCGCACGATGGGCGCCCGCCAGCGCGCGCAGTCTTTCGGCGGTGCCATCGTTGCTGTCGCCTTCGCAGAAGACGATTTTCATCCTGTCCTTCGGATAGTCGAGCGCGAGTAGAAGCTCGATGCAGCGGTCAAGGAACGGCTCGGCGTCGCGCACCGGGATGAGGACGGACACGTTCACATCGTCAGGCGCGATCGCGCGGTAGAGTGTGCCACGGTCGATCCTGCTCTCGGCTTCCTCGCGGCTGAGATAGGGGCCGCGCGTGAGAAAGTAGCGCGCCTTGCGCGCCGCTCGCTTGAGGTTGTTCACGAGCGAGCGGCCGCCCGCCTTGAACCAGGAACTCTTCCAGTAGTGGTTCGCCAGCCTGAGCGGGCTGTGGGGCCCGTACTGTCGCCCGGTGCTTTCCTTGCCATGCGCTGTCAAGGGATCGAACAGGTGGCACGAATGCAGCGCCAGCGCATCGGGCTTGTCGTAGCTCTCGACCGCTCCGGTCAGGACGAGCGGGCCGGTCGACTCGAGAACGAAGCTCCGGGCCTCGCGACAGTGTACCACCATCGCTATTACATGTTCCCAGAACGGGTGCCCTCGTGGGCTCGCCAGGATGCCGTTGAAGATCAGCCTGTCCAGACCGATCGGATGGGTGTGATAGCGATGCTCGACCGGCTCCTCGGCGAGGACGACACGATCCTCACCGGCAAGTGGGTCGAGCGGCGCGAGGCACTCGGTGTCGATGTCGGCGTAGATACCGCCCGCGTGATGCATGATGAGGTAACGGCCGAGATCGGCGCGCTGCACCGGGTTCGGGTAGGAGAGGTAAAGCTCCTCGAGGTCAGGATAGTGGTCACGCACCAGCGCGAGGAGGTCATCGTCGGTCCAGAGCTTGTAGTCCCAGCCGGGGTTCAGCCGTTTCCAGCTTTCTGGCCATTCCCGGGGGCCGGGAATATCATGGTCGCGCCAGGTCTGGTGAATGCATTTCGGTATCAACGGGCGCCACGATGAAGATTGTACATGTCGTCTTCGAAGCGCCTCATGCCCATTCCTCCGGCGCCGCCCTCAGAAACCGCGCGATCGGAGTCAGTCTTGCCGGTCTCGGCCGGCTCTCCACCATAATAGTGCAGGAGCGTCTGCCCGGGAGCAAGCAGCATCCGAAGCGCCGATGGTCGTATGTCGAGGCCCGCCTTCCGGACGCGCTGACCGCCCAGCTGGCGGACGAGATCGGCCGGCTTGACCCGGACCTGGTCGTGGTCGATGGCATCTTCCTTGCGGATATCGCGCATCGCTTGCTGGACGCGGGGCGACGGGTCGTCGTCGACATGCACAACGTCGAAAGCGCGCTCCTGCGCGAGACCAACCTGGCACGGCGCGGATGGCGTGCGCGCCTGTTCTACGGGCCGCGCTGGCGGAGGGCCGAGCGGGCCGAGGCGCGGATTGCCGGCACGTCTGCCGGTCTTTGGGTCTGTTCCGAACGCGACGAGCACCTGTTGCGCGGTCTCGTCGGATCCGGAGCGCCCATGGCGGTGGTGCCAAACCCGGTTCCCGACTGGTGCACCGGCGCGCCGCCCGTCGCCGGATCCGGACCGCCGGTCGCCCTATTCGTCGGCCATCTGGCCTATCGTCCGAACCTGCACGCAGCCGAGCGGCTGATCGCGCGGATTCAGCCGCAGATGCGGGCGGCCTTCCCGGATGCCCGCATGTTGATCTGCGGCCGAGCACCCGGCGCGCGGCTGCGGGCACTGGCCGACGCGACGTACGGGGTCGAGCTGATCGGCGACCCGGCCGAACTCGCTCCGATCTACGCCCGCGCCTCGGTGGCGCTGGTTCCGTTGACCGAAGGCGGCGGCACGCGGCTGAAGATCCTCGAGGCGCTGGCCGTCGGTCTGCCTGTGGTGGCAACGGCCAAGGCGGTCGAGGGGCTGGAGCTGGCGCCCGGCCGGACCTATCTTGCGGCCGAGACGGACGCGCAGTTCGTTGCGGCCGTGCGCCGACTTGAGGATGAGCCGGAGCTGCGTCCGCGCCTCGCCGGGGCCGGCCGGGAGGTCGTGGAGCGGTTGCATTCGCAGGCAGCGCTCGATCGCGCCGTCGCGCGAGCGTTGAATCTCAGGGCGAGCTAGCGAAGGGTCTACATCAGCGACGGCAGGAAAAGGCAGATTTCGGGGAAGGCGATCAGAAGCCCGATCAGCGCCAGGAATGCCGCCCAGAATGGCAGGACGCCGCGGAACACCTGGTACATCGTCACGTCCTTCGCCATAGACGCAATCGCGAAGACATTGACGCCGATGGGCGGAGTGACGACGCCAAGTTCGACCATGATGACGACGATGACGCCGAACCAGATCGGATCGAACCCCGCCGCCATCGCCAGCGGGTAGAAGAGCGGCACAGAAAGAACCAGCGCCGGCAGCGCATTCATGAACATGCCGATGACAAGGTAGAAGACCAGGATCAGCGCGATCAGCTGGTACTTGCCCAGCGCCAGGTCGGCGACGATCCCGGCAAGTTGGGTCGGCAGCCCGCTCACCGCGACGAAGCGGCTGAAGGCGGTGGCGAACATGAAGATCACGATGATCGCCGCGGTCAGGCGCAGTGTCTTCGTCACCGACCCGATCAGCGCCGCCCATGTCAGCCGCCGCATGACCGCGCCGATTACAAGCGCGCCGGCGACGCCAATGCCGCCGGCCTCGTTCGGAGTGACGGCACCCGAATAGATCCCGCCCAGCACGAAAAGCATCAGAACGACGATGGGCCAGGTCGCGCCGCTCGCCCGGAACCGGTCGGGCCAGGACGAGACCTCGCCGCGCGGGGCGAGCGCGGGGTTCAGCATGGCGCGGACCGTGATCAGCGCGACCAGGATGATGGCAAAAAGGATGCCGGG
Organism: Paracoccaceae bacterium; assembly: GCA_050303575.1. Lineage (GTDB taxonomy): Bacteria > Pseudomonadota > Alphaproteobacteria > Rhodobacterales > Rhodobacteraceae > JBNLCA01. Next base: position 4,149 of record JBNLCA010000015.1, on the reverse strand, counting down.
CACGATGCCGGCGATGAAGAGCTTGCCGATCGAGACCTCGGTGATCATTCCATAGACGATGAAGGCGAGGCTGGGCGGGATCATCACGCCGATGGTTGCAGCGCAGGCGATCGACGCGGTCGCCAGCTTCATGTCGTACCCGTAGCGCCGCATCTGCGGCAGTGCGATTGAGCCCATCGAATAGACGCCCGAGAGCGTGTCGCCCACGATGGACGAGAGCCCGGCACAGGCAACCGTCGAGGCCGAGGCGAGGCCGCCCGGAAGGTGGCCGATCCAGCGGTAGGCGGCGCGGTAAAGGTCCTCGGCGAAGCCGCAGGCGACGACGATCAGCCCCATCCAGGTGAAGAGCGGTACGACGCTCCACGTCTGGTCCGAGACGACGGCAATGGCGGTGGTCCCGATGCTGGTCAGGCTGGCCCCCGGGCTGATCAGAAGGCTGATGCCCATCAGCGCGGCCACCGCCATTCCGGCAGCGACATGGACGCCGAGGAAGATGAGGGCGAAGCACAAGAGGATGACGAGAAGGCCGCGCACACCACGCGGCACCTCGAAGGGAAGGGCGGCGGGCGCGAGGATCAGGGTAACGATTGCCGTGGCGGCGAGAAGCCAGAGGGCAAGGAGCGCAAGGCCCAGCGGGTCGGCCCTCCGCAGCACCTCGGCCAGCGCCTCGGCCAGGCTGACGACCAGTGCCAGCACGAAGAGCCCGACGAACAGGCCGGCGGCGACGACGAACGGCCATTGCGGCAGGCCGAGCCGGCCGGTGACGATGCCGTTCTGGAAAAGGTAGGCCGCCTGCGCAAGGATGCGCTCGCCCGTGATGGCGATGACCGCCAGCGTCACCATCAGGCCGCCCGCGACCAGTGCGCTGCGGACGCGTTCAGGCACCGCGCCCAGTATCAGGTCGACCTGGATATGGCCGCGCTCGGTCTCGACCAGGCCAAGCGTCGCCAGCACCACGAGGATAGTCAGGACGCCGGTGATCTCGATCCCGCCGGGAACAACCGTTGTCGCGAGGTTTCGCAGTGTGACGTCGGCGGCGATGATCGCGGCCATTGCCACGAGTGCGACGCCACCGATGACCAGCGCGATCCGGTTCGGCCAGACCAGCGCGCGCCTCAGCCCGGCGGCGCCGGTGTCGAGCAGATCGGCGGTCCGGCCCAGGCCCGTGGCAGACGGCATGTCCAATGTCACCCTCGCGATCCGTCCGCCGGGCCCCCTCGGGCCGGCGCGGCAACCGGCCCGACCCTACCCGCACGGCAGGGGCCCCGTCTCGTCAGTTACGGTCGTACAGGTCCGAAAGGCGGGCCGCCTCGTCGAGGATTTCCTGGCCCGGCCAGCCGCGCTCGTCCGCCTTGGCAACCCACTCGTCCCAGAGCGGCTTCATCTCGGCGATCAGGCTGGCGCGGTCCTCGTCCGAGAGGGTGAAGATGTTCTCGGGCGGGATCGCTGCCATCGCCGCGGCGGCGCTGTCGGTCGTGTTGTAGAAGAAGTACATCGGCACGATCTCCTTCAGATGCGCCTGCGCCTCGGGCGTGAGCCTGTTCCAGGTGTCGCGGTTCATCACCGACGAATAGCTGCCCGGGTTCAGGTTCATCAAAGTGTGGTAGGTGGTGACCTCGTTGAGCTTGAAGTTGTTCACCCAGCCCCAGGCGCAGAGCACGCCGTCGACCGTGCCGCGCTGGAGCGCGAGGTAGGCGTCGGGCCCGACCATGACACTGGCCGACGCGCCCAGCGCCTCGAGCGCCCTTGCCCCGGCCGCGTCCTGCGCGGCGAAGACCTTGCCCTTGACGTCGTCGAGCGTGCGGATCGGATCGGCGGAGTGGATGTGAGAGCCCATCGCCACGAAGGTCGCCAGCTCGACCACGTTGTCGGCGTCGGTGAAAAGCTCTCCCATCTGCGGATATTCCTCGCGCAGGCGCCAGTAGACGGTCGTGTCGATCGTCTGGTTCTTGGCAAGGCCCGGCAGCGAGAAGAGTTCCATCGGAAGGAACTTGCCCTGCAGCACCGGGTGCCAGACGAAACCGAGGTCAAGAAGCCCTGCGCCGGTCGATTGCAGCCAGTCGGGGAAAGGCGTGACCGATCCGGGCGGGAAGAACTGGACGGTGGCGCCGGTGATCTCCTCGAGCTGTTTGGCGAACCGCCGGTCCATCGTGTTCCAGGGCGTGCCGTCGGGCGAGGCGAACTGCATCTTCAGCTCGATCCGATCCTGCGCGGCCACCGCGCCGGGCAGGGCCGTCAGAGCTGCGGCCAGCGCCGCGCCCAGAAGTCCAAGTCGCATGTCGTCCTCCGTTTCTCCCTCGGCGCCCGCTTTGGGGTCGCCGCCACGCGGCTGGCCGGTCGTTGCCGGACCGTCCGCGTTCCTCCTGCTGGGCAGAGTATGCCTGCCCAATGGTCAAGAATACTTATTTCTCTTAATGAGAGACGTCAGTCTGGCTTAAGGCAGGTGCAGTAACCCGCTGCCATTCCTCCTCGCTCCGCTGCAGCTCCTGCTGGAAACAGTCGAAGAGCTGCTGCGCCGGCGGCGAAAGCGGCTGGCGCGTCGGGTGGACCATCGCCAGTTCCACGTTCAGGCTCGGCGAGATGATCGGGTTCACCGTCAGCCGATCGTTCGTCAGTTCCTTCAGGCCGATCCAGAAGGGCAGGATCGCGGCCCAGTCAGTCTGGCTGAGGAATTCGAGCCCGGCCGAGAGGCTGGCGATCGCGATGCGGCGCTCGACCCGGATCTCGCCGTGCCGGATCGCGTCCTCGATCTTCGGACGCAGGCTGTTGGCGGCCGACGGCACAAAGAGCTTCAGGGACGGCAGCTCATCCAGCCGTACTGTCTGCATCTGCCGCATCCCGAGGCGCGACCCGGAAATCAGCGCGACAGGATAGCGGCCGAGCTGGGTCGCCGTGAGCCCAATCCGAGGCCTGGCGAACTGCCCGACATAGAAGTCGAGCGTGCCGGCCGCCGCTTCGGCGACGAGCGAATCGGCGGTGCCCGACGCGATGTCGACATCGACGCCGGGAAAGGACCGGGTGAACCGCACCAGAGCCTGTGGCAGGATGGCCTTGGCGAGGCCGGGCACGAAGCCGGCCGAGACCGCGCCGCTCTGGCCTGCCTGAAAGTCCTCGAGCTCGATCTCGGCTTCGGAGACGGCGCGCAGGATGGCGAGGCAGCGGTCGTAGAAACGGCGCCCGGCGGCGCTGGGCGTCACGCCCCGGCGGGTGCGTTCGAAGAGGCTGGTGCCCAGCCGCCGCTCCAGCGCGGTCATCTGCTGGCTGACGCCCGAGGCGGTACAGTTGAGCCGTTCGGCCGCGGCGCTGAGCGAGCCTTCCTCGCAGGCGGCGACGAAGTATCGGATCTGACGGAGGTCCATGACCGGCCCCTGCAAGGTTTTACGAAATCAGAATACCGGGATTAGGAATGATAACTAGTGGTAATGCGAGTTCCGTGTTTCAACCGGATCAGGGAGGACGAGATGACGCCTGACGAGCGAGCGCACTGGGTGCGCCTCATGGGCTCACGCGACGACTGGTGGCAGGCCGGGCGGGAAGACGCGCTCGATCCCGGCGCCGATGTCGTCGACGCGCACCTCCACCTGTGGGAGGCGCGCGACTTCCCCGATCCGGTGACCGGTTCGCCCTTGCGGACGCAGCGCTACCTTCCCGCGCAGTTTGCGCAAGGCGGTCACCGGGTCGGGCAGGTCGTCTATGTCGAATGCGGCAGCGGCTGGCTTGCCTCCGGACCCGAGCCGCTGCGGCCAACCGGCGAGAGCCGGTTCGCCGCCGAGATGGACGGCCGGTTCGCTGCGCTGGGCGGCGGCACACGCATCTCCGGTATCGTGGCCCATGCCGACATGCGCGATCCCGAGCTCGACCGGGTCATCGATACGCATCTGGAACTTTCGCGCGGCCTGCTCCGCGGGCTGCGGCACAGCATGGCGCGGATGGAGGAGCCGTCGTCGCGTCTTCTCGCCGGTACGGCGCCGGCGGGGCTGTGCGCCGACCCCGCCTTCCGGCGCGGCGTCAAGCGGGTTGGCGAGCGCGGGCTGACATTCGACGCCTTCGTCTTCCACCACCAGCTCGGCGAAGTCCGCGATCTGGCGCGCGCGGTGCCGGACACGGTGATCGTCCTGAACCACCTCGGCGGTCCGGTCGGCTATGCCG
>JBNLCA010000014.1:0-7968 GCA_050303575.1 Paracoccaceae bacterium | reverse complement strand
CCGCTGTGGGTGGTCAAGGCGCAGATCCACGCCGGCGGCCGCGGCAAGGGCAAGTTCAAGGAGGCCGACGCCGGCGACAAGGGCGGCGTCCGGGTGACCAAGTCGGTCGAGGAAGCCGCCACCGAGGCGCGCAAGATGCTCGGCCGGACGCTGGTCACGCTCCAGACCGGCGACGCCGGCAAGACGGTCAACCGCATCTATATCGAGGACGGCGCCGACATCGAGCGCGAGCTCTACCTCGCGCTCCTCGTCGACCGCGCGTCCAGCCGTATCTCGTTCGTCTGCTCGACCGAGGGCGGCATGGACATCGAGAAGGTCGCCCACGACACGCCCGAGAAGATCCTGACGCTGACCGTCGATCCGGCGACCGGCTACCAGAGCTTCCACGGCCGCCGCATCGCCTATGCGCTCGGGCTCTCCGGTGCGCAGGTCAAGCAATGTGTCGGGCTGATGGAGACGCTCTACCGGCTCTTCACCGAGAAAGACATGGAGATGCTCGAGATCAACCCGCTCGTCGTCACCAAGTCGGGCACGCTCCATTGCCTCGACGCCAAGATGGGCTTCGACGGCAACGCGCTCTACCGCCACCCCGACATCGCCGAACTGCGCGACACGACCGAGGAAGACCCCAAGGAACTCGCCGCGTCGAAGTTCGACCTGAACTACATCGCGCTCGACGGCGAGATCGGCTGCATGGTGAACGGCGCGGGCCTTGCCATGGCGACGATGGACATCATCAAGCTCTACGGGTCCGAGCCCGCCAACTTCCTCGATGTCGGCGGCGGCGCCACGAAGGAGAAGGTGACCGAGGCGTTCAAGATCATCACCTCTGACCCGAACGTGAAGGGGATCCTGGTCAACATCTTCGGCGGCATCATGCGCTGCGACATCATTGCCGAAGGGATCGTCGAAGCGGTGAAGGTGGTCGGCCTGAAGGTCCCGCTGGTGGTCCGGCTCGAGGGCACCAACGTCGAGAAGGGCAAGGAGATCATCCGCAACTCGGGCCTCGACGTCATCGCGGCGGACGACCTGAAGGACGGCGCCGAGAAGATCGTGAAGGCGGTGAAGGGGTAAGTCGCGTGCGGCTGACTACTGCAATCTTGTCTGTACTGCTGACAGCGGGAATAGCGCTGCCGGGGGCTGGCGATGTAGATCGAAGGCCCGACCTGATCGTAATTACCGGTGCACATTCGGACGACGACACACCGATCATCCCGATGGTAACAGAAGCTGATGCGCAGGCGGTGGTAAAAGCTTTCGTGGATACCTGTCTTTCCTCCTTTCCGGTTCTAGGAAGGGAAAAACAGGCATTCCTTAATGCAGGTTTCACCAAGGAAACTGATGGTCCGCGCTTCTCCTTCTATCACAGGGATTCGTTCATCAGCGGCTCCTATGGCCACTGGCTTGCTACTCATATGGCCGGTAACGCCTGCACGATTTCTGCAACGGTCGCTAACGGTGCCGAGGTGACGCGCGAAAGTCTCGAAGAAAACTTGCCGACATACGTTGCCAAAGCCTTCCGCCCACAGTCTGAACAGGAATCCGCGCGGACGTACTCCGCTGACGTTCGCCGCGAGGGCGAAAAGTTCACCGTTACGATCGAGCTTCCAGGTCTCACGTCGTGGATGAACATGGCTGGGAGCCCGGTCGAGGAATGTGGTGGCCTACCGGCGTGCCGGATCTGGTCTCCGCTGACACTGAAGGCAGAGGTCATTACCTGGGCGGCGTACTACTGAGCGACCCAGCTCGCTCGGACGGAAACAGGCGGGGCGATCCCGCAAGACGGAGAGAATGATGGCCGTACTCGTCGACAAGAACGCCAGGGTGATCTGCCAGGGCTTCACCGGCTCGCAGGGCACGTTGCGTTCCGGATCCGTGGCTGTCGCCACGAGGATGCTCCTTTCCGCTGCGGTCCTGGTTCTGGCCGCCTGCGTCGAGCAGACTGCGTCAAGCGGTGACGTCGGACCGGGCCCGGAGCTTGCCGATCCTGTGATCGCGTCCATGATGTTCAGCGACGTATGCGTCGATACGGCGCCGAGTTTCGCGGGCGCGCCGCGCGTTCTGCAATCCTTGCCCTTCCGCCAGCATCCCGAAACCGGGACCTATTATCACACCAACCTCAACCTCTCGTTCAAGGTCTTCTCGGACGGCGGCCGGCGCATCTGCTCGATCGTCTTCGCGACCGACGAGGCGCCCGGACCCACGACGCTGATCCTTGCCGCGACGGGGGCGGGACGGGTTGCCATCGAGACCAGCGCCTCGCGCGGACCGGACGGGCAAACCTACATCAATGCCAAGGCAGTGGCGTCCAGATAGGGAACTGATTGAATGGCCGTACTCGTCGACAAGAACACCAAGGTGATCTGCCAGGGCTTCACCGGCTCGCAGGGCACCTTCCACTCGGAACAGGCCATCGCCTACGGGACGCAGATGGTTGGCGGGGTGACCCCGGGCAAGGGCGGATCCGAGCATCTGGGCCTGCCGGTCTTCAACTCGGTGCACGAGGCCAAGGAACGGACCGGCGCCGACGCGACGGTGATCTACGTGCCGCCGCCCTTCGCTGCCGACTCGATCCTTGAGGCGATAGACGCCGAGATGCCGCTGATCGTCGCCATCACCGAGGGGATCCCGGTCCTCGACATGATGAAGGTGAAGCGGGCGCTCCTGAATTCGAAGTCGATCCTGATCGGCCCGAACTGCCCGGGCGTCATCACGCCCGACGCCTGCAAGATCGGCATCATGCCGGGCCACATCCACAAGCGCGGTAAGGTGGGCGTGGTCAGCCGTTCGGGCACGCTGACCTACGAGGCGGTGAAGCAGACGACTGACGTCGGCCTTGGCCAGTCGACCTGCGTCGGCATCGGCGGCGACCCGATCAAGGGGACCGAGCATATCGACGTCCTGGAATGGTTCCTTGCCGATGACGAGACCGAAGCGATCATCATGATCGGCGAGATCGGCGGCGCGGCCGAGGAAGAGGCCGCGCAGTTCCTTGCCGACGAGAAGAAGAAGGGCCGCTGGAAGCCGACCGCCGGTTTCATCGCTGGCCGCACCGCGCCCAAGGGCCGCCGCATGGGCCACGCCGGCGCCATCGTCTCGGGCGGCAAGGGCGACGCGGAATCGAAGATCGAGGCCATGAAGTCCGCCGGGATCGTGGTGGCGGACAGCCCGGCCGGGCTGGGCGAGGCCGTGCTGAAGGCGATCGGGTGACGCGATGGGGCCGGCACGAGCCATTGTGAACGGATTGAGGGGCCTGACCCGGTTTTCGGGCCGGGCGTCTCTTTCCGAATTCTGGTGGTTTGTCGGCCCAATTGTCGTCACTGCTGCCGCGATCATACTCTGTGACACGGCCAATCCTCGCTTCGTGGGCGGGTTTCAGCAAGATCGCCCGGTTTGGCAGCTTGTGGTTGTCCCGCTGGCGGCCTGTGCGGCCGTAGGTACGAGGCGCATGCACGACCATGGCCTGCGCGGCTGGATATTCTGGTTGCCGCTCCTGGTTTCCGGTCTCCTCTTTGTTGGCATCCAGACACGCTTCATCGACTTCAACTTCGCAGAAACGACCGGACTCTCGCAGGTAGCCCTATCCTGGCGCGGCATCCAATCGACCGCGCTCCTCATGGCTTCGGTGCTTGCCGTCCCGCTCATCTGGATCGCTCTTCTATTCGCCACCCTGCTTCCCTCGCAGTCCGGCCCCAACCGCTACGGTCCCAACCCTCTCGAGGTGACATCATGACCGACCAATCCCCGAACGACATCTTCAAGGCCTCGAGCTTCCTGCAGGGGCACAATGCCGAGTATATCGAGCAGCTTTATGCCAGGTATGCGAACGACCCCGCCTCGGTCGACGCGGCCTGGGGCGAATTCTTCAAGGCACTGGGCGATGACGACCGGTCGGTGAAGGCCGAGGCGGCAGGCGCCTCGTGGGGGCGGGCGGACTGGCCGCCCGTTCCGAACGACGAGCTGACCGCAGCGCTGGATGGACAGTGGGCCGAGCCGGCGAAGCAGGGCGAGAAGATCAAGGCCCGGGCGGCCGAGAAGGGCGTCGAGATCACCGACGACCAGGTCAAGCGCGCGGTGCTCGATTCGATCCGGGCGCTGATGATCATCCGCGCCTACCGGATCCGCGGCCACCTTGCCGCCAACCTCGATCCCCTGAGCATGCGCCACGAGGAGCCGCACCCCGAGCTCGACCCGAAAAGCTACGGTTTCACCGAAGCCGACATGGACCGACCGATCTTCATCGACCAGGTCCTCGGGCTCGACTTCGCCTCGATGCGGCAGATCGTCGACATCGTGAAGCGCACCTACTGCGGCACCTTCGCTCTTCAGTATATGCACATCTCGGACCCCGAGCAGGCCGGCTGGCTGAAGGAACGGATCGAGGGCTATGGCAAGGAAATCCAGTTCACCAAGAACGGCCGCAAGGCGATCCTGAACAAGCTGGTCGAGGCCGAGGGATTCGAGAAGTTCTGCCACGTCAAGTTCATGGGCACCAAGCGCTTCGGCCTCGACGGCGGCGAGGCGCTAATCCCGGCGATGGAGCAGATCATCAAGCGCGGCGGCAGTCTCGGCGTGAAGGACATCGTCATCGGCATGCCGCACCGGGGCCGGCTCTCGGTCCTCGCCAACGTCATGTCGAAACCCTACCGGGCGATCTTCAACGAGTTCCAGGGCGGCAGCTTCAAGCCCGAGGACGTCGATGGCTCGGGCGACGTGAAGTACCACCTCGGCGCCTCGTCCGACCGCACGTTCGACGACAACACCGTGCACCTCAGCCTCACGGCGAACCCCTCGCATCTCGAGGCGGTGAACCCGGTCGTCCTGGGCAAGGCGCGGGCCAAGCAGGACCAGCTGCACGACACCGACCGCACCGCCGTCCTGCCGATCCTGCTCCACGGCGACGCGGCCTTCGCGGGCCAGGGCGTCGTCGCCGAATGCTTCCAGCTTTCGGGCATTCGCGGCCACCGGACCGGCGGCACGATCCATATCGTCGTCAACAACCAGATCGGCTTCACCACCGCGCCGCACTTCTCGCGCACCTCGCCCTATCCCACCGACATCGCGCTGATGGTCGAGGCGCCGATCTTCCACGTGAACGGCGACGATCCCGAGGCCGTCGTCCACGCCGCCAAGGTGGCGACCGAGTTCCGGCAGAAGTTCCACAAGGACGTCGTCATCGACATCTTCTGCTACCGGCGCTTCGGCCACAACGAGGGCGACGAGCCGATGTTCACCAACCCGCAGATGTACACCCACATCAAGCGGCACAAGACGACGCTCCAGCTCTATACCGAGCGGCTGGTGCAGGACGGGCTGATCCCCGAGGGCGAGATCGAGGACATGAAGGCCGCCTTCCAGGCCAGCCTCAACGAGGAGTTCGAGGCCGCCAAGGACTACAAGCCCAACAAGGCCGACTGGCTCGACGGCCGCTGGTCGCACCTCGACCGCGAGGGCGAGGAATACCAGCGCGGCGAGACCGCGATCTCGAAGAAGCTCCTCAAGGAGATCGGTACCGCGCTGACGACCGTGCCCGAGGGGTTCAACATCCACCGCACGGTCGAGCGTCAGCTTCAGGCCAAGGCCGAGATGTTCAAGTCGGGCAAGGGCTTCGACTGGGCGACGGCCGAAGCGCTGGCCTTCGGTTCGCTGGTGGCCGAGCACTACCCGGTGCGCCTTGCCGGACAGGACTCGACACGCGGCACCTTCTCCCAGCGCCACTCGGCCTTCGTCGACCAGGAAAGCGAAGAGCGCTACCACCCCCTGAACAACATCAAGGAAGGCCAGGCGCGTTACGAGGTCATCGACTCGATGCTCTCGGAATATGCCGTCCTCGGCTTCGAATACGGCTACTCGCTGGCCGAGCCGAACGCGCTGACCCTGTGGGAAGCACAGTTCGGCGACTTTGCCAACGGCGCGCAGATCATGTTCGACCAATTCATCTCGTCGGGCGAGCGCAAGTGGCTCAGGATGTCGGGCCTTGTCTGCCTTCTGCCGCACGGGTTCGAGGGTCAGGGACCGGAACACTCGTCGGCGCGCCTTGAACGGTTCCTCCAGATGTGCGCCGAGGACAACTGGATCGTCGCCAACTGCACGACGCCGGCGAACTACTTCCACATCCTGCGCCGCCAGCTGCACCGGTCCTACCGCAAGCCACTGGTCCTGATGACACCAAAGTCGCTCCTCAGGCACAAGCTCGCCATCTCGACGGCCGACGACTTCACCACCGGCTCGTCCTTCCACCGCGTCCTCTGGGACGATGCGGAAAAGGGCAACTCGGACACCCGGCTCGTCGCCGACAAGAAGATCCGCCGCGTCGTTCTGTGCTCGGGCAAGGTCTACTTCGACCTTCTCGAGGCGCGCGACGAGGCCGGCATCGACGATGTCTACATCCTGCGGGTCGAGCAGTTCTATCCCTTCCCGGCGCTCGCGCTGGTCAAGGAACTGGAACGGTTCAAGCAGGCCGAGATCGTCTGGTGCCAGGAAGAACCCAAGAACCAGGGCGGCTGGTCCTTCATGGAGCCGAACCTCGAATGGGTCCTCACCCGCATCAAGGCCAAGCACAGCCGCCCGGTCTATGCCGGCCGCTCGGCCTCGGCCTCGCCCGCCACGGGCCTCGCCAGCCGCCACAAGACCGAACAATCCGCCCTCGTCGCCGAGGCGCTCGATCTCAAGGGGAACTGAGAAATGTCTGTTGAAGTCCGTGTGCCGTCGCTCGGCGAAAGCGTCACCGAGGCCACCGTCGCCACCTGGTTCAAGAAGCCGGGCGATGCCGTGGCGGTCGACGAAGTGCTGTGCGAGATCGAGACCGACAAGGTCGCGCTCGAGGTGAACGCGCCGGCGGCCGGAACGCTGGGCGAGATCGTCGCGCCCGAGGGCGAGACGGTGGGCGTGAACGCGCTCCTCGCCACGATCTCGGAAGGCGCGGGCGCCGCGCCGGCCCCGAAGAAGGACGAGCCCAAGGCCGAGCCGAAAAGCGATGCCAAGCCCGACGCGTCGGCCACGCAGACCGACGCCGGCCCCGAGGAGACGAAGGTCCGCGACCCCGAGGACGCGCCGTCGGCTAGGAAGGCGATGGCCGAGGCCGGCCTCTCTGCCGACGAGGTCAAGGGCTCGGGCAAGGACGGCCGCGTGATGAAGGAGGACGTCGCCAGGGCAATCGCCGCGGGCACCGCCAGGACCGAGGCACCGGCGCCCGCACCGCGCGCCCCGGTCGCCGCCGACGATGTCGGCCGCGAGGAACGGGTGAAGATGACCCGCCTTCGCCAGACCATCGCCCGGCGCCTCAAGGACGCGCAGAACACCGCCGCGATGCTGACCACCTACAACGAGGTGGACATGGGCGCGGTGATGGACCTGCGGTCGGAATACAAGGACCTCTTCGAGAAGAAGCACGGCGTGAAGCTGGGCTTCATGTCCTTCTTCACCAAGGCCTGCTGCCACGCGCTGAGGGAAGTGCCCGAGGTCAATGCCGAGATCGACGGCACCGACATCGTCTACAAGAACTTCGTCCACATGGGCATCGCCGTCGGCACGCCGAACGGCCTGGTCGTGCCGGTGGTGCGCGACGCCGACCGTATGAGCTTCGCCGAGATCGAGAAGACCATCGCCGAACTGGGCCTGCGCGCCCGCGACGGCAAGCTCTCGATGGCCGAGATGCAGGGCGGCACCTTCACCATCTCGAACGGCGGGGTCTACGGCTCGCTGATGTCCTCGCCGATCCTGAACCCGCCGCAGTCGGGTATCCTCGGCATGCACAAGATCCAGGACCGCCCGATGGTCGTCGGTGGCCAAATCGTCATCCGCCCGATGATGTACCTTGCGCTGAGCTACGACCACCGCATCGTCGACGGCAAGGGCGCGGTGACGTTCCTGGTGCGCGTGAAGGAAGCGCTCGAGGATCCGCGGCGACTGCTGATGGATTTGTGACGGATGGCTTCGCGCCACGGTTTTGAAACTCAATGCCCCAAG
>JBNLCA010000013.1:0-3396 GCA_050303575.1 Paracoccaceae bacterium | reverse complement strand
AGATCGATGTTGACAGTGTCAAGTTTCGGCGTATCTTGACACTGTCAACTTGAGGAGAGTCGCATGCCGTCAACCATTGCCCGTGGCCTCTTCTGGGTCACCTCCATCCTCGTCGCGCTCGTCTCGTTCCGCATCCTTGCGCTGGGGATCGAGACCGGCTTTCCGGCAATGCTCCATCAGCTGGCCAACGCATCGGCCTTCTGGGCGCATGTCCTCGGTGGGTCGACCGCGCTCCTCCTGATGCCGTTCCAATTCTGGACGCGCCTGCGCACCACCCGCCCGGTGCTGCACCGCTGGATCGGCCGCGCCTATGTCCTTGCCATCCTGATCGGCGGCGCCGCGGGCCTGCGCATCGCGCTTGATGCCCAGGGCGGTCTTGCCGGCCGCATCGGGTTCGCAACGCTCGCGGTCCTCTGGATCGTTGCCACAACGCTGGCCTTCCTCAAGGCGCGCGCCCGCGACTTCGCCGCCCACCGCAGATGGATGATCCGCTCGGCCGCGATGACCTTCGCCGCCGTCACGCTCAGGATCTTGCTGCCGCTCTCGATGGCCGCGCAGATCCCGTTCGAGGTCGCCTACCCGATCATCGCATGGGCCTGCTGGGTGCCGAACCTGATCGCCGTCGAGCTCTGGCGGCTTTCCCGTCAGCCGGTCAGCGCCGCCTTGAAGGCCTGACGGCTCGCCGCGGCGCGCGGCCTCCAGCTGCGCGTCGCGCTCCAGCCGAGCCAGGTCAGAACCGCGGGCAGCACCAGCGCCGCGCCGCCCACCCACCAGGGCGACGAGCGCAGCACCGTGGCGAAAAGGATCAAGCCCGCGATAAGTGGAAACGCCGCCAGCGCCACCGCCGCAAGCCGCCCCCGCTCGCTCAGCCCGGTCTCGAGCTTCTCTTCCGGCAGAAGGTCCGAGAGCGCACCGATCACCTCGAGATAGCCCGCAAGGTCCGCCCGCCGGACCGAGAAGACGAGCGGCCCGGCCTCGCCGTCGAGCCACACGCGCGCCTCGTGGAACGGCCCGCCCTTGGTCGCCCGGTCGACCCCCACGCGCAACCGCGCGATCCGCTCGACAGGCACGCTCAGCGCGCCCGTCTCGCCCGCGACCTCCAGCCCGCTCTCGTCCAGCCGCACCGTCGCCGCACCACCGATGCCGCGGCCCTTCAGCTCGGGCGTGAGGATCGTCCGGAAGTCTGCCATTGCCGTCCCTCCCGATAGGCGCGCTCTGTGGCGCTCGCCGCACTGCGCGGCCACCCCCGAGCCGCGCAGATGCGTCACCATAGCACGACTGTTAGCGTTGCGAGGCAAGTCCCCGCGCAGATCTAAGGCACTTGCGGCTCAGAAACGTTGGTCACCCGAGCAACGGTAGCCGCGCCGGTGCCTGCCCGTGGGGTGGCGCTGCTCCGGTTGATCGGGGCACTTTATGGTGCCGCCAGCCTCCATGGCTCGAAGAACCGAGCGACGGCGTAGAAGCGCCAGCCCGCCGGGACGGGCAGGCGCTGGCGCGGCGGCTTCGCCTTGTCCCGCGCCGGGCGTTGGCCGCGTGCTCGGACTCTTACCGACAGGTCGGCGCGCCTCCTGCCACCTCCTGTCAGCAGCCCTCCCCTACACTTATGGCCATCTGGCCCCATCTATGCCAGAACAAAGCGCGATCATCCGACCCCGAGTCCCCCATGCCCCACAACAACACCAACGCCCCCGTGGAACGTCCCGACGTCCTGACCCGCCCCAAGCTCGAGGGCGGCCGCAAGTTCGTGATGCACACCGCGTTCCAGCCGGCCGGCGACCAGCCGACCGCCATCGCCGAACTCGCGGGCGGGGTGAACGAGGGCGAGCGCAGCCAGGTCCTCCTCGGCGCCACCGGCACCGGCAAGACCTTCACCATGGCCAAAGTGATCGAGGAAACCCAGCGCCCGGCGATCATCCTCGCGCCCAACAAGACGCTCGCGGCCCAGCTCTACGGCGAGTTCAAGGGCTTCTTCCCGGAAAACAGCGTCGAGTACTTCGTCAGCTACTACGACTATTACCAGCCCGAGGCCTACGTCGCCCGGACCGACACCTACATCGAGAAGGAATCGATGATCAACGAACAGATCGACCGGATGCGCCACTCGGCCACCCGCTCGCTTCTGGAACGCGACGACGTGATCATCGTGGCTTCGGTCTCGTGCATCTACGGCATCGGCTCGGTCGAGACCTACTCGGCGATGACCCAGGACCTGATCAAGGGGCAAAGCTACGACCAGCGGCAGGTGATGGCCGAACTGGTCGCCCAGCAGTACCGCCGCAACGACCAGGCGTTCCAGCGCGGCAGCTTCCGCGTGCGGGGCGACAGCCTCGAAGTCTGGCCCGCCCACCTCGAGGACCGCGCCTGGCGCTTCTCCTTCTTCGGCAACGAGCTCGAAGCCATCACCGAATTCGACCCGCTCACCGGCGAGAGGACCGACGAGTTCGACCGCATCCGCATCTACGCCAACTCGCATTACGTCACGCCGCGCCCGACGCTCCAGCAGGCGATCAAGGGCATCAAGCTCGAACTCAAGCAGCGCCTCGACCAGCTGGTGGGCGAAGGGAAACTTCTCGAAGCCCAGCGCCTCGAACAGCGCACCAACTTCGACCTCGAGATGCTCGAGGCCACCGGCTCCTGCGCGGGGATCGAGAACTACTCGCGCTATCTCACCGGCCGCGCCCCGGGCGAGCCGCCGCCCACGCTCTTCGAGTTCATCCCCGACCACGCCATCGTCTTCGCCGACGAATCCCACGTCTCGGTCCCGCAGATCGGCGCGATGTACAAGGGCGACTACCGCCGCAAGTTCACCCTGGCCGAACACGGCTTCCGCCTGCCCTCCTGCATGGACAACCGGCCGCTGAAGTTCGAGGAGTGGGACGCCATGCGCCCGCAGTCGGTATTCGTCTCGGCGACCCCCGCCGCGTGGGAGCTCGACCAAGCCGGCGGCGTCTTCACCGAACAGGTCATCCGCCCCACCGGCCTCCTCGACCCGATGGTCGAGATCCGCCCGGTCGAGATGCAGGTCGACGATCTTCTCGACGAGGTCCGCAAGGTCGCCGCCGCCGGCTTCCGCACCCTCGTCACCACGCTCACCAAGCGCATGGCCGAGGACCTGACCGAGTACCTGCACGAACAGGGCATCAAGGTCCGCTACATGCACTCCGACATCGACACGATCGAACGGATCGAGATCCTGCGCGACCTCCGCCTCGGCGCCTTCGACGTGCTCGTCGGCATCAACCTGTTGCGCGAAGGGCTCGACATCCCCGAATGCGGCCTCGTCGCGATCCTCGACGCCGACAAGGAGGGCTTCCTGCGTTCCGAAACCTCGCTGATCCAGACCATCGGCCGCGCCGCCCGCAACGCCGAGGGGCGCGTCATCATGTATGCCGACCG
>JBNLCA010000012.1:0-3894 GCA_050303575.1 Paracoccaceae bacterium | reverse complement strand
CCACGTCGCCGACTATACGTCCTTTGTCGGGCGGGTGCGCGCCGCGCTCGGACGCGAGCGGCCGCTCCTGGTGGTCGGCGGGCCTGGCTATTCGCTCTTCGCCGAAAGCCTCCTGGCGAAGCTGGGTCTCGACATCGGCGTCGCGGGCCCCGGCGAGGCGGTGATGTTGAGGCTGGCCGAGAATCCGGCAGCGCATGTCGGCAGAGGCAAGGTGATCGAGGGCGAGCGCTACGAGCCGTTCACCAGCCGCGTCCTCAGCCACCCGGTTGGGCTGATGCGGGCTTATGCTACCGAGCGCGACGCGATGATCGGGGTCGAGACGCTGCGGCGCACATGCTACCAGCGCTGCGTCTATTGCCCCTATGCCTTCATCAGCGGCAAGAACGCCGGCGACTACAAACCGCTCGAGGTTCTGCGGGCGGAGATCGAGGGGATCCACGCCGCGGGCTTCCGGCGGATCTTCTTCACCGACGCGATCTTCAATTCGCAGCGCTATGCCAAGCCCATCGTCCGCATGCTGAGCGAGGCGGGCCTGGAGGGCCTGACATGGTCGGCCTACTTCGCCCCGAAGCCCTTCGACGACGAGTTTGCATCGCTCCTCGGCCCCAGCGGGGTCGAGAATGTCGTGGTCTCGCCGGACAGCCTCGATCCCGGTCTGATGAAGGTCCTGGGCAAGAACTTCGATCTGCCATCGGTCGAGCGGCTGATCGAGAAATGCCGGCGGCACGGGCTGAGGACAAAGGTCAACATCGTCTTCGGTGCGCCGGGCGAGAGCCGCGAGACCGTGGCGACCACCGCCCGGTTCATCAACGAGAACCTGTTCGAGGATGAGCTTTCGATGCATGTCGGCTACCGCATCCTGCCGCAAACCGCGCTGGCACAGCAGACGGGACTGCGCGAACCCGAACTGCTCGCCCCGACGTTCCTTCCGCTCGACGACGACATATTGCGCTGGGTGATGGAGGCTCTGGACAGCCGGTTCCTGCCACCGCGCATGATGATGAACCTGCTGGCCGGACGCGCCTCGGTTCGGCGCATGTCGAAACTGCCGCTGAAGCGCTCTGCAGCCGTGGACGAGATTCCCTACCTCGCCCTGAGCCGGGTCGGCTGAGCGTGGGCGCGGGGCTCGTTCACAGGCCGCTCGGGCCGGACGACGGGGCAGCGGTCGCGGGCCTCGGCCTGGGGATCGAGCGGCGCTACGACATGGCGTCCGAGCTTGGATCGCGGCATGCCCCGTGGGTCGGCGTCTGGGACCGGGGACGCCTTGTCGCGGCGCACCGCGGCATCTTCTTCGGCCCCTACCTGCATCTCAAGGGGCTCTTCGTCGCGGCGAGCCATCAGGGCGGATCGGCGGGCCTGCGCGCGGCGCGCGGGATGCTTGAGCATGCCGAGCATCTGGGGGCACGTGGCGCGCTCGCCTGGATCGAGCCGTCCAAGCCCGAGCGCGCGCTGGCCGAGCGATTGCAGATCGCGGTGACGGGCCCGATGGTCCATCGCTTCGGGCTGCCGGTGCCGGGTGCCGAGGATCGGCGGACCGCGCGGCCGGGCCGGGGTGAGCTGTCCGACCGGTCCGGGCCGCTGATGGCCGATCTGTTCGGCGACGGTGTGATCCGATGGACGACGGACGGCGACCGCCTCGTGCTGAGCGCGAGGCCGGACGCTCCGCCCGGCCGTCTCGTCGCCGAGTTCGGCGACCTGGCCCGGGAGCGCGGCATGAGGCAGATCGAATTTCCCCTCCCCGCGGCGGACATGGGTGCGCTGATGGCCGCGCAGGCCGCCGGCGCACGGCGACTGAGCCGTGCCATCGTCTGCCTGGGCCGCAGGATCTTTTCCTCCGCAATGGCCTCGACATGTCCCTAGCCTTCCCCATCCGGACCCGACCCCGCCCGTTCGACACGGTTCTGACCGATGCGGACGGCCGCCAGTCGCTCGTGGCGGTGCTCCGCCCGGAGCGTGTGACCGCCACGACCGGGGTGCTGATCGGCCTTCACGGCGCAGGCGGCAGCGGCGCGGGGTTCCTGCCATGGATCGCGCCCCTTGCCGAGCGCGCCAACCTCGTCGTCGTCTGTCCGACGGCGGCCGCTCCGCCCGAGGGCAGCAGCAACCTCGACCTCGCCGGACTGATGGGCCGCAGGTTCGCGCATCCGCGCTGGCAGGCCGACGCCTCGGATTTCCCGATGCTGGCGCTCGACTGGGCGATCCGCACGCAGGGGGTCAACCCACGCCGCGCGGTCATCCTGGGTTACTCGATGGGCGCCGTCGCCGCCTGGGGTCTCGCGCTGCGGTACACGAACCGGTTCGCCGGACTGGTGGCGATCAGCGGTGCAGTCTCGATGTGGGAAAGGTTCGGCCGGGATGCGCGGACCGAGGCGCTTTTGCCCAACCTGCTTGGTCTGCCCATCTGTGCCGTGCACGGGCGCGAAGACGAGCAGTTCCCGCCGGCACTTCTCGACCACACCGCCCGGCGGCTGCGCGCGCTTGGCCATGACCGGCTCACCGAACGGGTGATCGACGGCGCGGGTCACGGCCTCGCCTCGCTCGAGTTGCGGCCGGGGGCGGAAGATTTCGACGCGCTCGGCCGCTGGCTGGCCGACCTGCCCGCGCGAACCACACTGAAGGGGGATGGCCATGCTGAGCCGGCGTGAGATCAAGGCCCTGATCGAGGCGCGCGGGCCGGCGCAGACGGCGCTTTTCGAACGTGCCCGCATGGCGCGGCGGCAGGCTTTTGGCGACCGCCTGCTGCTGCGCGGCGTGATCGAGGTGACGAATATCTGCCGCGTCAACTGCGACTATTGCCCGATGCGGCGGGCCAATACGCCAGGGAACGCACATTACGTGATGCCGGCCGGCGACATTGTCGAAGCCGCTGCCCGGGTCCGCGACGCCGGGATCAACTCGATCCTGTTGCAGGGGGGCGAAACCACCGCAGTCCTGCCCGCGGTCGAGGCCGCCCTTCCTCGCATCCGCGCGCTCTACGGCAACAAGGTCGAGATCCTCCTGAACCTCGGCGCCTTTCCCGGCGAGACCTACGCAAGACTTCGTCGCCTCGGAGCGATCAGCTACATTCTCAAGCACGAGACCAGCGATCCCGAACTGCACCGCCGGATCCGGTACGAGCCGCTGGCCAACCGCCTCGAACACCTGCGGAGTCTCCAGGGTCACGGCTTCCGCGTCGGCACCGGGCTGATCTCGGACCTGCCGGGCCAGAGCCTTGACAGCATGGTCGACGATATCCTCCTGGCGGGCGAGCTGGGCGTCGACATGTGCAGCGTGAGCCCCTTTGTCCCCGCACCCGACACGCCGATGTCCGACGCACCGCCGGGCGACCTCGACCGCGCGCTAAACATCGTCGCCATCCTGCGGGTGATGTATCCGCACCTGCTGATCCCCTCGGTCAGCGCCTTCGAGAAGACCCGAGCGAACGGGCAGGCGGCGGGCTTCGACGCAGGCGCCAACGTGATGACCATCAACTTCACGTCCGCAAGCCGGCAGACCGACTACCTGATCTACGGCAAGTCGCGCTTCGTCGTGACGCGTGATCATGCGCGCGAGGTCGCCCGGTCCGCCGGACTGGCAATAACCGGTTCCGTCTTTCTGAACGGCCGCCCCGTGATGCAAAGCCGCCCCGCGATGGCCCGCCGGATCGCTGCGCTGGGCGGTGTGGCCGAGGGCGGCGAGGCGCCGGCCGAGCTGGCGGATAGGCTCGCGGCGCAGGGCGTCGGGCCGGGCCAGGTCGTTGCGCTCTCTGGGCTGGATTCGGCCCAGACGCTGAGCGCGATCCAGGCGCTCTGGCGGCTGGATGCGGTGCCGTTCCCGATGCACAGCGAAACGACGCGCATTCCGGCCGATCATGTCCTGCGCGGCGATGGATCGATCAGCGCCGGGTCCGCGACG
>JBNLCA010000011.1:0-8475 GCA_050303575.1 Paracoccaceae bacterium | reverse complement strand
GGACGCCACGCTGCGCCGACTCCTCCTCCTCGCGCTGGTTAACGCCACGCCCCTCGCCGTGACATCGACTCTCTTCCTCTTCTTCGTCGAGGCCCGCCTCGCGCTTCCGGGCTGGGAAGGACCGCTCCTCGTTCTGTTCTTCCTCTCGGCCGCCGCATCCGCCCCGCTGTGGAGCCGCGCCGCTGCCGCCTTCGGCACGCGCCGCGCTCTTCTCGCTGCGATGCTCCTCGCCATCGCCGCCTTCGCTTTTGCGGCGCGCCTCGGTCCCGGCGACCTCGCCGCCTTCGCTGCGATCTGCGTTGCCACGGGCATCGCCCTCGGCGCCGACGCGACTCTTCTGCCGGCCGCCTTCGCGGCGCGTCTTGCCGTGATTGCGCCTGCCGCGGCGACCGGATTCGGCCTCTGGTCCTTCGTGACCAAGATCACGCTCTCCCTCGCCGCCGCCGTACTTCTTCCGGCGCTGGCCGCCGCCGGGTTCCGTTCCGGCGAGCCGTCCCCGCCCGAGGCGCTGGCAATGCTGACGCTTCTCTACGCCCTGGTGCCGCTGGGCCTGAAGTGCATTGCCCTCGGCCTGCTCGCATTCACGCCGCTCGACGAGGTGCCGACATGATCTACGCCCTTCTCGGTGCCGCAGCGGTCCTGCTGATGGTCTGGCTCAGGTCGCATTTCGCCGGCTTCACGGCGCAGCGCTCCGACGACTACGCCGACGCCACGCCGGCGTTCGATCTGCGCACGCATCTCAGCGGTCCGATTCTTTGCGAGGGCGTGATCTACGGGCCGACCGGCCGCGTCGTCTCGCGTTTCGTGGCGGACATGGAGGGCCAGTGGTCCGGCAATACCGGCACGCTTCACGAGCGTTTCCGCTATGACAGCGGCAACCGGCAGGACCGGCTCTGGCACCTGACCGTCGGCAACGATGGCAATGTGACTGCCGCGGCCGACGACGTGATAGGCACCGGTCATGGCGAACAGCGTGGCCCGACGCTCAGGCTCGACTACCGCATCCGTCTGCCCAAGGAGGCGGGCGGACATGTTCTGAACGTCACCGACTGGATGTATCTCGTCGAGAACGGCACGATCATCAATCGCAGCCAGTTCCGCAAGTTCGGTCTGAAGGTGGCCGAGCTCGTCGCCACCCTGCGCCGGGTCGAATCGTGAGGGAGCTGCGCGGCAAGCGTTACTGGCTCGTCGGCGCGAGCGAGGGGCTGGGCCGGGCGCTGGCGCTGCGCCTCGCGCGCGAAGGGGTGCGGCTGGTGCTGTCGGCCCGCTCCGAAGACCGCCTCGCCGAATTGGCGGACGAGACGGGCGGTGAGGCGGCGCCGATGGACGTCACCGATACCGCCTCGGTCGAGGCCGCCATCGCCAAGGTCGGCGAGGTCGACGGGATCGTCTGGCTGGCCGGCGTCTACTGGCCGATGACGACACAGGGCTGGGAGCCCGAGAAGGTCGAGGCGATGGCCGAGGTGAACTTCACCGGCCTTCTGCGCGTCCTGGGCCGGGTCGTTCCGGCGATGGCGGCGCGCGGAAATGGCCATGTCGTCATCACCTCGAGCCTTTCGGCCTTCCGGGGCCTTCCCGGCGCCATCGGCTACGGCGCGTCGAAGGCGGCCTGCCTGTCGCTTGCCCAGACGATGCAGGCCGACCTCGACGGTACGGGCGTCGATGTCCAGGTCGCCAATCCGGGTTTCATCCGCACCCGCCTGACCGAGAAGAACGAGTTCGACATGCCGGCGCTGATGGAGCCCGAGGAGGCCGCCGAGGAAGTCTTCCGGCTGATGCGCTCGCACCGGCGCATGCGCACCTTCCCGTTCTGGTTCGGCCTTGTCTTCCGCCTTGGCCGCTTCCTGCCCGACGCCGCCTGGTTCCGCCTTTTCGGCGCCTCGCGCTGATCGCCTCTTGCCAGCGGCCGCGCGCTTGGCGACACTTCCGCCTGCGCGCATCCGGAGGGTCAGGAGATGTTGGAGATCAGCCCCGGCAAGGTCGCCTACCTTGCCATCCTCGCCCGCGAGATCGACGTCAAGGTGGCGCCCTGGGACGGCGAGGGCGATGACACCGATTCGGACGCCGGTGCCATGCTCGAGGCGATGGCCGACGATCCGGCGGTCGTCGAGTTCAAGGCCTTCGTCGAAGGTCTGAACGAGGACGAGCAGGCCTCGCTGGTGGCGGTGATGTGGATCGGTCGGGACACGTTCACCGCCGATGACCTGGAAGAGGCGATCGAGACCGCCAAGGTCGAGGCCCGCGCCCCGACGGCGGACTACCTGCTCGGCATCCCGCTTCTGTCCGACTACCTGGAAGCCGGACTCGAGGCGCTGGGCTTCGATCCCGAGGAAGCCGAGGACGAGTTCTACTGAACCAGCGGGCGGGAGCCCCCGCCGGGCCCGGCCGCGCCTGCGGCGCGGCAGAGCTAGCGGTGGCCTCGCTTCGCTCGGCTGCAAGGGGGCTGTCAGCCCCCTCTTGAGCCTTGCGGCTCAATTCACCCCCGACAGTATTTCCAACTCCGGGAAGGATGCGGCCTTGCGGAAAGGTCAGCCCCAGGTGACGTCGGCTAGGAAGATATAGCCGGCACCGTAGATCGTCTTGATCAGGCGCGGGTTCTTGGGGTCTTCGCCCAGCTTCTGGCGCAGGCGGGAGATGCGGACGTCCATGGCACGGTCGAAGCTTTCACCGGCCGCGCCGCCCAGCGCCTCCTGCATCTGGGCGCGCGAGATCAGCCGCTTGGGCGCATCGAGGAAGAGGCGCAGCACCTCGCCCTCGGCGTGTGAGAAGGGGACCTCGGCACCGTCGGGCGAGACCAGCGTGTAGGCGGCCAGCCGCGCCTCCCAGCCTTCGAAGCGGGCGACCTCGGCGGCGCGCGGGCCGGGCGACCCCTTTCGCAGGCGGGCGCGGACGCGGGCCACCACCTCGGCCGGATCGAAGGGCTTGATGATGTAGTCGTCGGCGCCGAGCTCGAGCCCGGTGACGCGGTCCTGCACCTGCGCCCGACCAGAGATGATGATGATCGCCGCGCCCGATTCCAGCGCCAGGCGATGCACGAGCGCCAGCCCGTCCCGGTCCGGCAGGCCGAGGTCGACGAGGCACACGTCCGGCACCGCCCGGTTCAGCGCAGCCTCGAACTCGGTCGCCCGCGCGAAGCCCTGCGTGCGGAAGCCCGCTTCGGTCAGCGCCTCGGCCAGCATCCGCCGGATCTCGGGCTCGTCATCGAGGATGGCGACATAGGGCGCGCTCATGTCTGTTGCTCTTTCATCTTGCCCGAAACATGCGGCGTGTCCGTGGATGCGGCCTCCGGCCGTGCCGTGCCCAGAAACGCCGCAAGTTCCGCCTTGCCGAAAGGCTTGGTCAGAACCGCCGCCCGCCCTGCTGCCCGGTCGCGCAGCGTGTCGCCCCGGGGCAGCGACGACATCAGCCGCACGTCGAGCCCGCGAGCGGTGAGCGCCTCGTGAAGGTCGAGGCCGGTGCGATCGCCGGCGAGGGTGATGTCCGAGAGCACGAGGTCGATCCCCGGCAACTCGGCCAGCCTTTCGGCCTCGTCCGCCGCTTCGGCCTCGATCACGGCGTGGCCGAGCTCGATCAGCATCTCGCGGACGGACTGGCGTATCTCGGCGCTGTCCTCGACCAGCAGGACGAGTCGCGGCTCGGCGGCCTCGGAGGCCGGGCGGAGCGGCAGGCGCAGCGTGACCTCGGCGCCGTGCGCGGTGTTCGCCAAATGCACCCGGCCGCCAGCCAGGACCGTGAGGTCATAGACCATCGAAAGGCCGAGCCCCGATCCCTCGCCGCCCTTTGTGGTGAAGAAGGGGTCGAGTGCGCGGGACAGCGCCTCGTCCGAGAATCCCGGCCCGGTGTCCGCAACGGTGATCTCGAGCCAGGTATCGCGCACCGGCACCGCTTCGATCCGGATCGCCCCGGGGCCGGCGCCGATCGCGTCGCGGGCGTTCAGGACGAGGTTCAGAAGAGAGTCCTGCAGGCTTCCGGGATCCACAAGGAGCGGCCGGTCAAGCGCTCGCGCCTCGAGGTCGAGCGCGACCCCGTCCGGAAGCGTCGGCGCCGCAAGCATGCGCAGGTCGGCAAGGAAGGCGCGCAGGTCGGTCGCGACCGGCCGCATCTCGCGCCGCCCGGACATCTGTGCGATCCGGTCCAGAAGCGTGCCGCCGCGCCGTGCCGCCGCAGTGGTGGCGGAAGTCAGCTCGCGCGCCTCGACCGGCAGCGCGAGCTTCTCCAGCCGGCCCTGGAGGCCCAGAATGATGGTCAGCAGGTTCGCAAAATCATGCGCCAGGCCGGAGGTCAGCTGCGCTGCCATCTCGCGCTTCCTCGTCTGCATCAGCGCGACTCGGGCCTGCGTCTCCTCGGTCACGTCCATCGACAGGATATAGACGCCGTTGATCGGCCCGTCGGCGAGCCGGTCCGGCGTAAGCGCCACGCGGATGCGGCGGCCGGACTCGGCGTGGGTGAACTCGAAGACGGACGGGTCGCCGGCCAGCGCGGCGGCGAGATGCGGCGCGATCTTCGGGAAGTCCTCGCCCAGCGCCTGTTCCGCCGGCAGCCCGACGACGTTGGGCGGCGTCCCCGGCATCACCGACGAGAGGCGACGGTTCGAATAGGTGTAGATCAGCTCGCGGTCGACATGCGCGATATGCGCCGGCATCATCTCGGTCGTCAGGCGGGTCCGCGCCTCCATCTCCGTCAGCTCGCGCTGCGCCACCTCGAGCGCGGCGTTGGTCGCGGCGAGCGCGCGGTTGGTCTCGCTCAGCTCCTCGGCGTGCGAGAGCAGGTCGGCCGAAAGCTCCTCGGACCGGGCGCGCAGAAGCGCCTCCTGCCGCTTGATGTCGGTGATGTCCGTATAGACCGTGACCCAGCCGCCCTGCGGCAGCGGCGCGCCCTCGACCGATATGGTGCGTCCGTTCGCTCGTTGTCGCTCCATGTAATGCGGGCGAAAGGCGCGGGCCTGTTCGACGCGCTGGCGCACCGCCTCGTCGGGGTCGTCGACCACACCGTACTCGCCGCGCTCGACGAGGAAGCGGATCGTGTCCTCGAAACTTGCGCCCGGCGTGAGCAGCGGTTCCGGCAGTCCGAACATCTCGGCAAAGCGCCGGTTCGACACCACGAGACGCAGGTCGCTGTCGTAGATCGACAACGCCTGCTGGATGAGGTTCAGGCCCGCCTCGGTCATCTTGGCGCGCTGGGTGTCGGTAAGCATGTCGTCCTCCCGCCCTATCGCTAGCGCGGGGTGTCCGCCGTTGTCGAGCGACAAGCCGCCCGGCGGGTGGGGGAGGGTCGTCCGGCGACGCCGGTTCAGAGCATGAAGTCGAACCCTTCGGCGAAGTCGAAGCTGTCGACATGGACCGCGCCGTCGTCGTGGAGGGGCTCGGATTTTGCCTCCGCCAGCGACTCGTCGGCCCGTGCGAGGGGCACTTCACTGAAGAGAAGCTTGGAAACTTCGAGGACGGCGGTGTCCCGCGCGCTGTCGTCGCTGTCGCGGAACTTGAAGCTCAGGATTCCGTCTTCGGCCATGGAAAGATCCTCCAACTCGTGTGTGTCTGATGGCCGGGCGGTCCGGCCTGTTACTTGTGTAGGTCGGGCCGCGCGCGAGGAGGGTTCAATTTCCCGGATCGCGTTCATAGGCGATTGCAGTCAATGAACTTGGAGGGTGACCTTTGTCGCCCCTCAGCTCTGCCAGCCGGCAGGGACCTGATCGCCGAAGCGCTCACGGCAGAAGGCATATTGCGGCGCGAGCAGACGGAGCGCCTCGGCACGCGCATCCTCGGGCATCGCGGCCTTCAGGCTGGTCTCATTCCGAACCGTCGCCGTGTCGGCGGCACCGAAGGGCGCATTTGCGTGGGCGCAGAGCCGCCTCAGCGCGTCTTCGGTGAAAAGCTCCTCGTAGAAGAGGCACAGGACATCCTCGGCCGGGAACATGAGGTCGAGGTCGGTGATCGTGCCGCGGTAGTCCGCCCGCGCGCAGATCTGGGGAGACCGGAACGCCTCGGCCCACTTGGTCAGGATATCGCTCTCGGGATTGGTCTGCGCCATGTGCCGCAGCTGCGACCAGAGCCGGTCGACCGGGTCGCGCAGGATGTAGAGGATCTTCACCGAGATATCCTGCGAACGGCAGAAGTCGCGCAGATATTCGAACCCGGTCGGTCCGATGGTCGAGTAGGCCGGGGTGATGTCGCAGAATGTTCGTGTCTCGGCATCGCAGAGCCGCGCGAAATGTCCGAAATAGGCATCGTCGTCATAGATCATCTGGACCCTGTCGACGCTCGCCTGGAAGGTCGGGCGGTGGCGCAGGTTCTCGACCGCATTGCCCTCCTGCCGGATGTGAAATCCGAGGCGCTTCATAGCAAGTAGTTCCATGTCGCCCAGCGCGTTGGCCGCGAACTTGGTCGAGAAGAAGTGGAGTTCCTTCAGCGGCGAGACGACCACGCCGGGCAGCGACCCCAGATAGTCGTGAATCCAGCTCGTCGCGCATTTCATCGCTCCGATGCAGATCAGGAAAGTCTTTCCGTCCAGCGCGTCGTACTTGCGAAGATCGCGAATGGTCGAGAACAAGGGCAGCGCCTCCCGGCGGCAAGCGTGCCAGACCGGCCCGGGCCGCTCAAGCCGCGAGCACCCGGCCGCACTCTGTTACAATTCGCAAGGTTTCCGAAAAAGTCACGAAACGGTTGATTCGGACCTTGCTTGGCGACACGCTCTGCGTGCTTGCGACCCGGGGCATACCCGGGCGCACGGCCGGGAACCGGCAAGGGAGGATATCGACGTGGCAGCCTCGGAAGGGGAGCTTCGCTCCATTCCCGCGCTTCTGGCGCGGAACGCGTCGGTGCACGGGCAGCGGCCCGCCTACCGGGAGAAGGAATTCGGTATCTGGCAAAGCTGGACCTGGGCCGAGACTGCGGCCGAGGTGCGGGCCCTGGCGCTGGGCTATCTGGAGATCGGCGTCGCGCCGGGCGATCACATCGCCATCATCGGCCGCAACCGGCCGGCGCATTACTGGGCGATGGTCGCGGCTCAGATGGCGGGCGCGGTGCCGGTGCCGCTCTACCAGGACGCGGTCGCCGAGGAGATGGAATATGTTCTCGACCATTCCGGCGCCCGCTTCGTCGTCTGCGGCGACCAGGAGCAGGTCGACAAGGTCCTCGAGGTGCAGGAGCGGCTGCCGGGGCTTGAGCACATTCTCTACACCGACAAAAGGGGCATGCGGAAATACGACCATTCCCGCATGAACGCGCTGGACGACCTCATGGCCGAGGGTCGGGCCGGGCATCAGCGGCTGGATGCCGAACTGGACCGCCGCATCGCGGCGATCGGCTACGACGACAAGTGCGTGATGCTCTACACCTCGGGCACGACCGGCAAGCCCAAGGGCGTGGTCCTCTCGAACCGCAACATCATCGAGACGTCGCGAAACTCGTCCGACTTCGACCACCTGCGCGCGACGGACGAGGTGCTGGCCTACCTGCCGATGGCCTGGGTCGGCGATTTCATCTTCTCGATCGGCCAGGCCTACTGGACCGGCTTCTGTACCAACTGCCCCGAGTCGGCCGACACGATGATGACCGACCTGCGCGAGATCGGGCCGACCTATTTCTTCGCCCCGCCGCGGATCTTCGAGACGCTGCTCACCAACGTGATGATTCGCATGGAGGATGCCGGGCGGTTCAAACGCTGGCTCTTCCGGACCTTCATGGACCATGCAAGCCGCGTCGGCCCGATGATCCTCGACGGCAAGCCGGTCGGCAGCTTGGACCGGCTTAAATACGCGCTGGGCAAACTGCTGGTCTACGGGCCCCTGAAGAACACGCTCGGCTTCTCGCGCGTCCGCGTCGGCTATACGGCGGGCGAGGCGATCGGGCCCGAGATCTTCGATTTCTACCGCTCGCTCGGAATCAACCTCAAGCAACTCTACGGCCAGACCGAGGCCTCGGTCTTCATCACGCAGCAAAAGGACAACGAGGTCCGGCCCGACACGGTGGGCACCCCGACGCCAGGCGTGGAACTGAGGATCGGCGAGACAGGCGAGGTCTTCTACCGCTCGCCGGGCGTCTTCGTCGAGTACTACAAGAACGCCGAGTCGACTGCCTCGACCAAGGACGCCGAGGGCTGGGTGGCGACCGGCGACGCGGGCTTCATCGAAGAGGCGACGGGCCACCTCAAGATCATCGACCGGGCCAAGGACGTGGGCAAGATGGCCGACGGGCGGCTCTTCGCGCCCAAGTATGTCGAGAACAAGCTGAAGTTCTATCCCGCCATCCTCGAGGCGGTGGTCTTCGGCGCCGGCCGCGACCGGGCCGTGGCGGTCATCAATATCGACCTCACCGCGGTCGGCAACTGGGCCGAACGGACGGGCATCGCCTATTCGTCGTACCAGGAACTCGCCGGCCATCCGCGTGTCCTGGAAACCGTCCAGTCCCATGTCGAGGAGGTGAACCGCTCCATCGCCGAGGACGAGATGCTCTCGGGCTGCCAGATCCACCGCTTCCT
>JBNLCA010000010.1:0-3912 GCA_050303575.1 Paracoccaceae bacterium | reverse complement strand
GAAGCGGAACGGGTAGTCGGCCACCGGCACGTCGAGAATGCGCTCGGGCCCCATCGCCAGCATGCGGGCCGAATTGTTCAGCTCCTGCGTGACCTGGCGCAGTTCGCCGAACATCCGCCGAATGCCGTCCTCGAAGAGCTGCAGGAACGCTTCCACGTCGAAGGGCAGCGCCTCGGTGGCGCTATGAACCGGCTCGGCGCCCGTATCCTCGGTCTCGGCGGTCTTTACCTTCCTGGAGGATGCAGCCTTTCCGGACGCTTTCGTAGTTTTCTTCGTGGGCACTCAAATTCTCCGTTTTGGTCCCGAGCTCGGGATCAGGGATCGGGTTGGATGGCGATTTTGGCGGTGTTCTGCGCGCTCAGAAGAAGACGTACATCGCGTGGTTCTTGGAGTTCAGCATTTCTTCTGCGTTATCGAGCGTCACCTCGGTCGCGAAATTCTGCTTCGGCATCTTCTGATGCCAGTTCAGGCGCGCCGCGGAATAGCCGCGGGAAAGGAAGAGATCGAGAATGGCAGCACGCGTCGTGCCGTGCACTTCCACCACCTCGTCCCAGTGAAGCTCAAGAAGAACCGTCGGGCGCGACGTGTCGAGAAGCCGGTCGAGATCCGAGACCAGCTTGCCCTCGTAGCCCTCGATGTCGATCTTGATGAAGTCGGGCAGACCGCCGATCTCATCGGCGATCGAGGAAAGCGAGCGAACATCCATCTGCGCCTCGGTGAAGCGCGGGTGCGCCTCGAAGCTCAGGCGCATCCCCTCGTACCAGACTGTTGCCTGCGGCTCGACCTTGTCGGAGAGCGCACACCAGTGCATCTGGAACCGCTCGTCAGACTTCAGGCCCTCGACGTTCTGCGGCAGGTCGATATGGCGCATGACTGCCTCGACCGCGCCGGGGTTCATCTCGATTCCGTGCACTTTTTCGAGTTGCTCGAGTCGCAGCAGAAACATCGAGATGAAGCCGAAATGGGTGCCAACATCGAGCGCCGAGCGCGCCCCTGTCATCTCCACCAGTGTCTCCATGACAAGGCAGCTTAGGGGTTCGATGGTCCAGCCGTCCTTGTGCGCGTCGCGCATCCAGTCGGCCACTTCCGGTTCGCGCAGATCGAGCTGGAAAGGCTTGTGCGTCGAGAAGGCCACGTCGAGCACCTCGCCCCGGTCATTCGACGACCAGGACCAGTTCGCCGCACGGCGCTTCAATTCGTCCATGAAGGCGTCATAGGTCAGCTTCTCGCCCGGGGCGAGCGGCTTCGGCTTCACCGGAGCGGGGCCTGCCGCCATCGCAGGCGTCAGCCTCAGCTTCTTTGGCTTCGCAGGGGCATTGGCTTTTGGCGGTGCCGGCTCCATCGACGGCATCGTCCCCGCGTCCGGCGCAAACTCTTCCGCCGGTGCCGGAGCGGCCGGTGGCGGAAGTTCCTTCGCCGCCTCAGCAATGAGGCCCTTCGAACGGATCTCGTCCGTCTTCTTGTTCACGAACTCGGCGATCTTGAAATAGCCGGTCCTTGTATAGTGGTCGCTGTCCGCGAATTCCTCGGCATCCAGAAGCTCGTCCAGGTCGACGAAGATCGCGCCGGGATGGCTGTCGCAGAACTCCCGGCACATCTGGTTGAACGCGAGGCGAATCTCGATCGTGCGCTTGGCCTGCTCGCCGTGCTGCGAGGCGGCGCCCAGGATGAAGAGCGGCACGTCGGGCTGCTTGAGGTCGTAGGCGTGCTGGAAGCAGCCCTTCGTCATCTCGAGCCTCTGTTCCAGCGGCAGGCGGCGGTGGAACATCTGCTTGGCGAAGCGGGCGGCGTGGTCGGGGTCCTTCATCAGCCGCTTGAACCGGCGCGGCGGCACGGTGCCCCAGAACTTGCCGCCGAACTCGGACCCGCCGAAGGTGAAGAGGTTGTCGCCCGGCACCGAGAAATAGAGCGAGAGCAGGATCAGGTCGGATTCCTTCAGGCTCCTGTCGAAGGCGTTCATGTCGTCGAGCGACCAGCCGACGAACTCGCGCAGGGGCTTGGAATGCTTCAGCTCCATCTCGCGCGGGTTGAGGAAGAAGCCGACATCGTCGTAGCGGACGAGCATTCCCATGTCGTCCTGCTTGTTGACGAACTCGTCGCGGTTGGTCCCGCAGTAGAACGAGACCTGGAGAAGGTCACAGCCACCAACGAGGCAGAGGCGCTTTTCCTCGAGCTCGTTGACGTCGGCGTCGAAGTCGGTGACCTCGGTGATCCAGTCGATCTCCTGGTCGGGATTCAGCTCGCCCTGCACCGGGCCGACGATCTTGAACTCGGGCTTGTTCAGATACTGCCAGACCCACTGTTCGACGCCCATGTTCAGCGTCCGGCAGGAGAATGCAAAGTGGTGCACCGTGGTGCCCGAGAACTTGGTCCTGACGCAGAAGAAGCCGACGATCCCGTAGTCGCCGTAGCGGTCCTTCACGTGGATCAGGCCGGCATGCATACCCGAGGTCGCCAGAAGCTCGTCCAGCGCCTTGCGCTCGTCGGGCGTATTGGCGCGGACCTTGGTGAAGTTCAGCTGGTTGGTCCGGTTCAAGAGTTCCAGCACCCGGTCCATCTTGTCGTCGATGTCGGTTATGATCTTGATGCGGATGCCGGACTGGCGCAGGAACTCCTCGTTCGAGAGGCCGCTGTCGGCCTGCTCCTGGAACTTGCCCTCCATCACCTTGTACTGCTTGAGGCGCGAGTGCTTGCTGTCGTCCTTGCCTTTCAGCTGCGGCAGCGCCAGCAGGCCGGTCACGTCGAGCCGCCCGTCGACGCACATGATGCCTTCGTTGAAGAAGGCGGCCTCTTCGAGGTTCATGTGGTTGTCGTCGAGGAAAAGCGCGTTCTC
This sequence comes from Paracoccaceae bacterium, assembly GCA_050303575.1. Classification (GTDB taxonomy): domain Bacteria; phylum Pseudomonadota; class Alphaproteobacteria; order Rhodobacterales; family Rhodobacteraceae; genus JBNLCA01. Next base: position 1,079 of record JBNLCA010000010.1, on the reverse strand, counting down.
GGCCCTCAGGCCCATCCGCTCCAGCATCGTGTGGATCGCCTGGCCCTTGGGCGTCCAGTCGATATGCGGAAAGACGAAAAGATCATAGATTCCGAGCTTTTCCAGCTCGGCCTTCGCCGAGGCGAAGTCGTTCTTCGAACAGATCGAGCACATGATGCCGCGATCGACGAGCGTGCGGACCGCCTCGATATTGCGCTCGATCGCCTCGGCGCCGCCTTCCGAAAGAGTGCCCGACCAGAACGTCTCGTCCAGGTCCCAGATGACAATCTTCACGGATTCCTTGACGTTACTGAAGGAGTAGACGTCCATTAGGGCTACCTCGTCTGGTTCAACTCGTCTCGCGGGACATGTCCGGCGGCGCTGTTGACCACCCGATGCGATTTTGTCCTAGACCCGGAGAAAGGGCAAACCGATTGTGAGACATGGTTGCCAAACAGATCGTTGATTTTCAACCCGAGCCGACAGTTCGTGGCTAGTACCCGACGGGGGCCAAACTATGACAAAAGTTGAGATAACCCCGGTTCTTTTGTGTGGCGGGTCCGGGACGCGGCTCTGGCCCCTGTCGCGCCGGAGCTATCCCAAGCAGTTCGCCCAGCTCGTGGGCGACGGCAGCCTCTTCCAGCAGACGGCGCGGCGGCTCTCGGGCCGCGGTTTCGGCGCGCCGGTCGTGGTGAGCGCCTCGGATTACCGCTTCATCGTGACCGAGCAGCTTCTTGCGGCGAGGATCGAGCCTGCCGCGATCGTGATCGAGCCCGCGGCGAGGAACACCGCCCCCGCCATCCTCGCGGCGACATTGTCGGTGGCAGCGTCAGACCCCGACGCGCTCGTGCTCGCCGCCGCGTCGGATCACGTCGTTCCGGACGCCGACGCGTTCCGGGCCGCCGTCCAGGCCGGCGTCCCGGCTGCGCGGGAGGGCCGGATCGTCACCTTCGGCATCGTCCCCGACCGGCCCGAGACCGGATACGGGTATCTTGAACCCGAAGGTCACGGCGACGGGCCCCGCCCGCTTCGCCGTTTCGTTGAGAAGCCGGATCTGAATGCCGCCGAAGCGATGCTGGCTGCCGGAGGCTACCTCTGGA
>JBNLCA010000009.1:0-7378 GCA_050303575.1 Paracoccaceae bacterium | reverse complement strand
CACCGGACCGATGTCGCCCTGGACGCCGGCGCGCTCGAGGCGCTCAAGCACCTTCTCCTGCTCCTCGCAGAGGGCGTCGAGCGCCTCCTGCGGGCTCTTGGCGCCGGACATGGCGTCGCCGATGTTCTGCCACCAGAGCTGTGCCAGCTTGGGATAGTCCGGCACGTTCGTCCCGGTCGGCGACCACTGCACGCGCGCGGGCGAGCGGTAGAACTCGATCAGGCCACCGAGCTGCGGGGCCCGGTCGGTGAAGTGCTGGCTGTCGATCGTCGACTGGCGGATGAAGGTCAGGCCGACATCCGACTTCTTCAGGTCGACCGTCTTGGACACCACGAACTGCGCGTAGAGCCAGGCGGCCTGCGCACGGTCGACCGGGGTCGACTTCATCAGCGTCCAGGAACCCGCGTCCTGGTAGCCGATCTTGGTGCCTTCCGACCAGTAGGCGCCGTGCGGCGAGGGGGCCATGCGCCACTTGGGCGTGCCGTCCTCGTTCATCACCGGCAGGCCGGGCTTGACCATGTCGGCGGTGAAGGCGGTGTACCAGAACATCTGCTGGGCGATCGAACCCTGTGCAGGGACCGGGCCGGCCTCGCCGAAGGTCATGCCGGCGGCGGCGGGCGGCGAGAACTTCTGGAGCCACTCGATCGCCTTGGTCACGGCATAGACCGCCGCGGCGTCGTTGGTGGCACCGCCACGCGCGACGCACGAGCCGACGGGCTGCGAGTTCTCGTTCACCCGGATGCCCCATTCGTCGACCGGCAGGCCGTTCGGTTCACCCTTGTCGCCCATGCCGGCCATCGACATCCAGGCATCGGTGTAGCGCCAGCCGAGCGACGGGTCCTTCTTGCCGTAGTCCATGTTGCCATAGACGCCTTCCGACGGCCCGCCAGCATAGGACATGTCTCGGCAGGTGAAGAACTCGGCGATGTCCTCGTAGGCCGACCAGTTGACCGGAACGCCGAGGTCGTAGCCGTAGGCGGCCTTGAAGTCCTCCATCGTCTTCGGATCGGTGAACCAGTCGTAGCGGAACCAGTAAAGGTTCGCGAACTGCTGGTCGGGCAGCTGGTAGAGCTTGCCGTCCGGGCCGGTGGTGAAGGACGTGCCGATGAAGTCGGCGACGTCGAGGCCGGGGTTCGTCACGCTGGCGCCTTCGCCGGCCATCCAGTCGGTCAGGTTGCGGGCCTGCTGGTAGCGCCAGTGGGTGCCGATGAGGTCCGAGTCGTTGATGTAGGCGTCGTAGATGTTCTCGCCCGACTGCATCTGCGTCTGCAGCTTTTCGACAACGTCGCCTTCGCCGATCAGGTCATGGGTGACCTTGATGCCGGTGATGGCTTCGAACGCCGGCGCGAGTACCTTCGATTCGTACTCGTGCGTGGTGATGGTCTCCGAGACGACCTTGATCTCCATTCCCTGGAACGGGGCGGCGGCGTCGACGAACCACTGCATCTCGGCTTCCTGCTCGGCGCGCGAAAGCACCGAGAGATCGCCGATCTCGCTGTCGAGGAAGGCCTTCGCCGCCTCCATGTCGGCCAGCGCCGGGCCGGCCATCAAGGCCAGCGCAAGCGCTGTCGTTGTCAGATATCCGTTTCTCATTGGTTCCTCCCTAGTTTGAAACGGTTGTGGGCGCCCGGAAGCCGGACGTCCGGTGACCTCATACCCAGCGGAAGACCGCGAAGGCGTAGACGAGGCAGATGATCAGCGCACCCCACTGGGGCGCGGGGATGAGGGCGAGCCAGGCCAGATTGAGGAAGGCCGAGCCGAGAAGCGTGATGAAGAGCCGGTCGCCGCGCGTGGTCTCGATCCTGAGGATGCCGACGCGCGGGGTTTCGGGATACTTGATCGCCAGCACCGTGAAGGTGATGAGCAGGCACGCGATGACCGCGAAGAAGGCGGCGGTCGGCCAGGTCCAAGCCATCCATGCCATGTCAGACCCTCCCCAGGGCGAAGCCCTTGGCGATGTAGTTGCGGACGAACCAGATCACGAGCGCGCCGGGCACGATGGTCAGAACACCTGCCGCCGCGAGCACGCCCCAGTCGAGGCCGGACGCGCTGACGGTACGCGTCATGGTGGCAGCGATGGGCTTTGCCTCGGTCGCGGTCAGCGTGCGGCTGAGCAGCAACTCGACCCACGAGAACATGAAGCAGAAGAACGCAGCGACCCCGATGCCCGACGCGATCAGCGGCATGAAAATCTTCACGAAAAAATGTGGGAACGAGTAGCCGTCGATATAGGCCGTCTCGTCGATCTCCTTCGGCACACCGCGCATGAAGCCTTCGAGGATCCAGACCGCCAACGGCACGTTGAAGAGGCAATGCGCCAGCGCGACCGCGATGTGGGTGTCGAAGAGACCGACCGCCGAGTAGAGCTGGAAGAACGGCAGCGCGAAGACCGCCGGCGGCGCCATGCGGTTGGTCAGGAGCCAGAAGAAGAGATGCTTGTCGCCGAGGAACGTGTAGCGGCTGAAGGCATAGGCGGCTGGCAGCGCCACGGAGATCGAGATGACCGTGTTCATCACGACGTAGATCATCGAGTTGATGTAGCCGTTGTACCATGACGGATCGGTCAGGATGGTCGCGTAGTTGGCGAATGTCAGATTCCGCGGCCAGAGCGAGAAGGTGCCCAGGATCTCGGTGTTCGACTTCAGGCTCATGTTGATGAGCCAGTAGATCGGCAGCATCAGGAAGACGAGGTAGAGCGTCATCACGATCGGGCTGGAAAGCGAGCGCTTCATTTGCTGTCCTCCCGGTCGAGGTTGGTCATGACCGTGTAGAAGACCCAGCTGACCAGGAGGATCACCAGGAAGTACACGATCGAGAAGGCCGCCGCCGGGCCGATGTCGAACTGTCCCACGGCCTGTTTCACGAGGTCGATCGACAGGAACGTGGTCGCGTTCCCCGGACCGCCGCCGGTGACGACGAAGGGCTCGGTATAGATCATGAACGAGTCCATGAACCTGAGCAGGATCGCGATCAGCAGCACTCCGCGCATCTTCGGCAGTTCGATGTAGCGGAACACCTTCCAGCGGCTCGCCTGGTCGATCTTGGCAGCCTGGTAATAGGCCTCGGGGATCGAGCGCAGGCCGGCATAGGCCAGAAGCGCGACAAGCGAGGTCCAGTGCCAGACATCCATCACGATGACGGTGACCCACGCGTCGAGCGTGTCGTTGGTGTAGTTGTAGTCGATGCCCATCGCGTCGAGCGTATGGCCCAGAAGGCCGATGTCGACGCGGCCGAAGATCTGCCAGATCGTGCCGACGACGTTCCACGGGATCAGGAGCGGCAGCGCCATGAGGACAAGGCAGAAAGACGACCAGAAGCCGCGCTTCGGCATGTTGAGCGCGACGAGAATGCCGAGCGGCACCTCGATCGCCAGGATGATCGCCGAGAAGATCATCTGCCGGCCCAACGCCTCGCGGATCCGGTCCGAGGCCAGCACGTCCGAGAACCATTCGAGGCCCGCCCAGAAGAACTGGTTGTTGCCGAACGTGTCCTGCACGGAGTAGTTGACCACCGTCATCAGCGGGATCACCGCCGAGAAGGCGACGAGAACGAGGACGGGAAGGACGAGGAACCAGGCCTTCTGGTTGACGGTCTTTTCCATCAGGCGGCCTCCCCCTTGCGCATGCCCTCGGGGGCGACGCGCCAGTCATCGACATAGACGTTGATGTGGGCCGGGTCGAAGACGGCGCGCGTCATGTCGGACCCGAGCTCGAGGTCTTCGGGGACGATGATGTTGAGCGGCTGGCCGTCGAACCTCGCGCGCACGATGCGGTGGCGGCCGACGTCCTCGACGCGGGCGATCTCGACCGGCACGCCGTCCGCCTCGTCGGTCAGGGTGACGAACTCGGGGCGAATGCCGATCTGCACGCGCCCGTCGAGCGCCTTGTACCCGGCTCCGAGCGGGACGCTGTGGCCCGCGACGGTGGCCCGGTCGCCCGCGATCTCGGCGTCGAAAAGGTTCATGCCGGGCGAGCCGATGAAGTAGCCGACGAAGGTGTGCCCGGGCTTCTCGAAGAGCTCGTCCGGCGTGCCCATCTGCACCACGCGGCCGTCATGCATGACCACGACCTTGTCGGCGAAGGTCAGCGCCTCGGTCTGGTCGTGGGTGACGTAGATCATCGTGTGGCCGAACTGGCGGTGCAGGCTTTTCAGCTGCGTCCGCAGCTCCCACTTCATGTGCGGGTCGATCACCGTCAGCGGCTCGTCGAAAAGGATCGCGTTGACGTCCTCGCGCACCATGCCGCGGCCGAGCGAGATCTTCTGCTTGGCGTCGGCGGTCAGCCCGCGCGCCTTGCGGTCGAGCACTTCCTCCATGCCGATCATCTGCGCGATCTCTTGCACGCGGCTAGCGACATAGGCCGCGTCGGCGCCGCGGTTCTTAAGCGGGAAGGCGAGGTTCTGGCGTACCGTCATCGTGTCGTAGACGACCGGGAACTGGAACACCTGCGCGATGTTGCGTTCGGCCGTCGGCGCGTCGGTGACATCGGTCTGGCCGAAAAGGACGCGACCCTGGCTCGGACGCAGGAGACCCGAGATGATGTTCAGAAGCGTCGACTTCCCGCATCCCGAGGCGCCGAGAAGCGCGTAGGCGCCACCGTCCTCCCAGGTGTGGGTCATCTGCTTGAGCGCGAAGTCAGCCTCGCCCGAGGGCTGGGCCAGGTAACTGTGCGCGAGGTTGTCGAGCGTGATCTGTGCCATCAGGCGGCCCTCGCGTACGGCGCCGGTGCGGCCAGCCGGCCATCGCCCGAGAAGAGATAGATGTGCGCCGGATCGAGGTAAACCTTGACCGTGTCCCCGGCTTGGAGGTCGTGGACGCCTTCGATGAGCCCGACCCAGCGGTCGGTCTCGTGGTCGAGGTGGACGAAGGTTTCCGAGCCGGTGATCTCGGTCACGGCGAGGCGGCAGGCAAACTCGAGCGCAGCGCCGGAATGCCGGTTGAGGTCGAGATGATTGGCCCGGAACCCGGCCTGGTAGGTCCCGTCGGCAAGACCCTCGGGTGCCGGCGCGTTCTGATGGCCGAACTGGAGCGCGTGGCCGCGCTTCTCGACGGCGAGGAAGTTCATCGGCGGGTCCGAGAAGACGCGCGCAGTGGTGGCGTCGGCGGGCTGGCGGTAGACCTGCGCCGTCGGGCCGAACTGCGTGACGTGGCCCTCCCACAGCGTCGCGGTGTTGCCGCCCAGGAGCCACGCCTCTTCGGGCTCGGTCGTCGCATAGACGAAGATGGCGCCCGATTCCTCGAAGATCTTCGGGATCTCGACCCGCAACTCCTCGCGCAGCTTGTAGTCGAGGTTGGCGAGCGGTTCGTCCAGGAGCACCAGCCCAGCGCCCTTGACCAGCGCGCGGGCAAGCGCGCAGCGCTGCTGCTGGCCGCCCGACAGCTCCAGGGGCTTGCGGTCGAGAAGCGGGGTGAGCTTGAGAAGCTCGGCCGTCTGGCCGACACGCGCCTTGATCTCGTCCGCGCCGAGACCAAGAAGCCTGAGCGGCGAGGCGATGTTGTCGAAGACGGTCATCGACGGGTAGTTGATGAACTGTTGGTAGACCATCGCCACCTTGCGGTCCTGCACCCGCATGCCGGTGACGTCCTTGCCCTCCCAGAAGACGCGCCCCTCCGTCGGCCGGTCGAGGCCCGCCATCAGCCGCATCAGCGTGGTCTTTCCCGCCAGTGTCGGACCGAGGAGCACGTTCATCGTGCCGTTCGCCAATGTCAGATCAGTCGGATGGATGTGCGGCCGTCCGGCGACGGACTTCGCGACCCCCCTGAGTTCCAGCGTCATGCTCTTCCCCTCATGCTGCGGCCTCTTTCCGGGCCAGTGTAGCAGCAACATGCTTGTCCAGGGCCGCCACTTGCGTATCGGTCAGCCGCAGCCCCAGCTTCGAGCGGCGCCAGACGATGTCCTCGGCGCTGCGGGCGAACTCGTTCTCGATCAGCCAGGCGACCTCGCGCTCGGTCAGCGTGGCGCCGAAATCGCGGCCGAGGTCGGCGGCGGCTGCTGCATTGCCAAGGACCGCCTTCGCCTCGGTTCCGTAAGCCCGGACCAGCCGGCGTGCCCAGAACGTGTCGAGGAACGGGTAGGCGGCCTGCAGATCCGCGACCAGCGCGTTGAACCCGCCCACCGCGAAATCGCCTCCGGGAAGCGCCGCGCCGGCCGTCCAGGCGGGACGCGAGCCGGAAAACCACGGTGCGAGCTTGGCCAGCGCCGATTCGGCCAGCCGCCGGTATGTCGTTATCTTTCCGCCGAAGACGTTGAGCAGCGGCGCCCCGTCACTGTCGAGCGAGAGGACGTAGTCGCGCGTCGCGGCGGTCGCCGATTTCACCCCGTCGTCATAGAGCGGCCGGACGCCGGAGTAGGTCCAGACCACGTCGTCGCGCGTCACCGGCCGCTCGAAATAGGCCGAGGCGAAGCTGCAGAGATAGTCCTGCTCCTCGGGCGTGCATGCGGCCTCGGACGGATCGCCGTGGTGGTCCTGGTCGGTGGTGCCGATGAGGGTGAAGTCGGTCTCGTAGGGAATGGCGAAGATGATCCGTCCGTCCATTCCCTGGAAGAAGTAGCAGCGGTCGTGATCGAAGAGCTTTCTTGTCACGATATGGCTGCCGCGAACGAGGCGAACGCCTTCGGTGCTGTTGATGCGAACCGTGTTGCGGATCACGTCCTCGACCCATGGGCCGCCCGCGTTGACCAGCGCCCTGGCGCGCCAACGACCGGTGGAGCCGTCGGGTTGGAGGAGCGAAACCGTCCACCGGTCACCGTCCCGGGAAGCGGCGGTGACACGTGTGCGTGTCATGATGCGCGCGCCAAGGCGCCGGGCATCGCGGGCGTTCAGGGCGACCAGCCGAGCGTCTTCCACCCAGCAGTCGGAATATTCGTAGGCGCGGGCGAACTTCGCCTTCAGCGGCCGGCCGGCTGGATCGGTGCCGAGATCAAGAACCCGCGTCGGCGGCAGGATCTTCCGCCCGCCCATATGGTCATAAAGGAACAGGCCAAGCCGGATCAGCCAGGCTGGCCGCCGCCCGCGCATCCACGGCATCACGACCGACAGAAGCCGCGAGGTCGGCGTGTCGGCCTCGAACCGCATGTCGCGGTCGTAGGGCAGGACGAAGCGCATCGGCCAGCTAATATGGGGCATCGCCTTCAGGAGCGTCTCGCGCTCGATCAGCGCCTCGCGCACCAGCCGGAACTCGAAATATTCGAGGTAGCGCAGCCCGCCGTGGAAGAGCTTGGTCGAGGCCGAGGAAGTTGCCGAGGCCAGGTCGCCCATCTCGGCCAGCGCCACGCTGAGGCCCCGGCCCGCCGCATCGCGCGCGATGCCGCAGCCGTTGATGCCGCCGCCGATGACAAAGACATCGACTTCGTGGCCGTCTGATGCCGATTCCGGCACG
>JBNLCA010000008.1:0-9779 GCA_050303575.1 Paracoccaceae bacterium | reverse complement strand
AAGATGCCGGCGAGGCCGAGCGAGATCGCCGAGACCGCGTAGACCCAGTTGAGGCGCAGCCAGTCGAGGCCACGGTCGAACCAGGTCGGACCGCGCGGTTCGGCGGCGCGGAGCGCAGGTGGCGGTTCGATTGCAGCGGCCATCGTCCTGGCCGGTGCCGGGACGACCGGCTCCGGCGCGGCTGCCGCTGCGGCGGGGCGCTCTTCGGGAGAGGTCGGAATCGTTTCGGGCGCCGGAGCGGCCTGTTCGGGGGTGACGGCCGTTTCGGCAGCGAGGACTGGCACGGAGGCAGGGGCGGGCGCAGCGGATCGGGCGCGCTCCAGTCGCTCGGCCGAGAGCGCCTTGAGTTCCATCTCGACGACATTCAGCCGCGCGCGCAGCTTGGCGTGGCCGATGACAAGAAGAATGACGGTGACGGGAATGGCGAGGACCGCAACGATCAGAAGCAGAACCAAGAAAACCTCCACGTGCGGCTCTCCCAATGCCCCTCAAGCCGGGGCCCCTCCAGCCGGAAGAACCTACGGCTAAACGGCGCAAAACGCGAGGTCCGGTATTCCGTGCCGTGCCGGACCGGCCCAGGCAGCGACGCTTTCGGCCTTACACGGCCCGAAAATCCGGCGTAAGCCGGGCCGATGTTGCGGCGCACGGTCAGGCTGGACGAGATCGACACGCTGCCGCCCTGGCGGCGGCCGATCGCGCTGCTTTACGTGATGGCGGCGGCGATGCCGATCGCCTTTGCCACCTGGTCGGCGCTTCTGAACAACTTCGTCATCAACGTCGCTGGTTTCACCGGGGTCGAGATCGGCTGGCTGCACACGGTGCGCGAAATCCCCGGGTTCCTCGCCATCGGGGTGATCGTGCTGCTTTGGGTCCTGCACGAGCAGGTGCTGGCGATCAGCGCGCTGACCATGCTGGGCGTGGCGACGGCGGTGACGGCCTGGTTCCCGAGCCTCGGCGGCCTTCTCTTCGTGACGCTGATCTCGTCGATCGGCTTTCACTATTACGAGACGGTGAACCAGAGCCTGCAGCTGCAATGGATCGACAAGGCGAAGGCGCCGGTGATCCTGGGCAAGATCGTTGCCATCGGCTCTGGCGCCTCGATGGTGGCCTACGGCCTCCTGGTCTTCACCTGGAAGACGTTCGATCTGTCGTACAACTTCGTCTACCTCGCCGCCGGCGGCGCGTCGCTGGCGCTGACGCTTTTCGCCGCGCTGGCCTATCCGCGCTTCGAGGCACCGCACCCGCAGCTGAAGACCTTCGTCCTGCGCAAGCGCTACTGGCTCTATTACGTGCTGCAACTGGTCTCGGGCGCGCGGCGGCAGATCTTCACCGTCTTCGCCGCCTTCATGATGGTCGAGCGGTTCGGCTTCGAGGTGCATGAGGTCACGGCGCTCTTCATCGTGAACTTCTTCATCAACATGCTGGCGGCGCCGTGGATGGGCCGGGCCCTCGCGCGCTACGGCGAGCGGAACGTGCAGGTTGTCGAATATGTCGGGCTGACCGGCGTGTTCCTGGCCTATGGCGGCATCTACTACTTCGGCTGGGGCGTGGTGCTGGCCGCGGTTCTCTATGTCCTCGACCACCTCTTCTTCGCGATGAGCTTCGCCTTGAAGACCTACTTCCAGAAGATCGCCGACCCGCGCGACATCGCGCCGACGGCGGCGGTGGCCTTCACCATCAACCATATCGCGGCGGTGTTCCTTCCGGCGGTGCTGGGCTACGTCTGGGTGATCTCGCCCGGCATGGTGTTCGGGATGGCGGCGGGTCTGGCCGCCCTGTCGGTCGGTCTGGTGCTCCTGATCCCGCGGCATCCGGAGAAGGGCAACGAGACCGTGCTGGGGCGGATCGTCGGCGCGCCGGCCGAGTAGACCCGGCGCAACGGGAGCAGGGCCGCGCACCGGGCCCGGGGCAATGAGCGAGGGGCATGAGACATGGACCAGACGCTGACGAAGCTCCTGCCCGCCGAGCCGACCGTGATCGCGCCGGACGGGCTCGAGGTGCGGGTGCTGCTCGACGGACGGGACGGCGGGATGGCGCAGTTCCGGCTGCCTGCCGGGCAGATCGGCAGGGCGGTGGTGCACAGGACGGTCGAGGAGATCTGGTACTTCCTCGACGGCGACGGCGAATTCTGGCGGCATGACATCATGGACGGCGAGCCGGTCGCGGTGCGGCCCGGCCTGACCGTGCGCATCCCGGTCGGCACGCGGTTCCAGCTGAAGGCCGAGACCGACGTGGTGGCCATCGCCGTCACCATGCCCCGCTGGCCCGGCGAGGAGGAGGCGACGGTGGTCGAGGGGCTCTGGCCGCCGACGGTGTGACTGCGGAGCCCGCGACAGTCTCGCCTTGTCGCCGCGTTACGGGCCGGTCAACTTGTCGTGGCGGGCGTGGTGCGGGCCGGGCGCGGTGCCTATATTCCGCCTCGATACAGGAGGGATGCGGATGTTCGGACTTTCTTCGAAGAAGATGGAAATGGTCGCCCCGGGCGAGGCGCTGAAGGGCCGGGCGGCGGCGATCCCGACGGCCGAGATGCATTTCGTGAACGGCCGGCCGCTTCAGGGCGCGCTGCCCGAAGGCCTCGAGGTCGCGATGTTCGGCATGGGGTGCTTCTGGGGCGTCGAGCGCAAGTTCTGGCAGCTGGACGGCGTGTGGGTGACCGCGGTCGGCTATGCCGGCGGCTTCACGCCAAACGCCACCTACGAGGAAGTCTGCACCGGCCGGACCGGCCATAACGAGGTTGTGCGCGTGGTCTACGACCCGGCCAAGGTGAGCTACGAGGAGCTGCTCAGAACCTTCTGGGAAGGCCACGATCCGACCCAGGGGATGCGGCAGGGCAACGACCGCGGCACGCAGTACCGGTCGGGCATCTACTATTACTCGGATGCCCAGAAGGCGGCGGCCGAGCAGACCAGGGCCGATTACCAGGCCCGGCTGGGCGAGGCCGGCTACGGGCCGATCACCACGGAGATCGTCGCCGCGCCCGACTTCTTCTACGCCGAGGATTATCACCAGCAGTACCTCGCCAAGAACCCGCGCGGCTATTGCGGTGTTGGCGGCACCGGCGTGACCTGCCCGATCGGCACGGGCGTGCAGTGACCGATCCCCACGCCCTGATGACAAGCGGGGCGTGGTATTCGTGCCTCGCGCCCGAATACGAAGCGATGCGGGTCCGGGCGCGCAAGGCGGTGCACCAGCACAACGTGATGGAGCCCGAGGCGCGCGGAGCCTGCGCGCCGCTTCTGGCGGATCTTCTTGGGCGCCTCGATCCGACGGCCTGGATCGAGGCGCCGTTTCATTGCTCGTACGGGATCAACACCCAGGTCGGCGCCGGGGTCTATCTCAATGCCGGCTGCGTGGTTCTGGACAGCGCGCCGGTCGAGATCGGGGCGCATTCGATGCTGGGGCCGGGCGTCCATATCTACTGCGCCGACCACCACCGCGAGACCGAAAAGCGCCGCGCGGGGATCGAGCGCGCCCTGCCGGTGACGATCGGCCGGGATGTCTGGATCGGCGGCGGCGCGATCCTCTTGCCGGGGGTCACCATCGGCGACGAGGCGATCGTCGCCGCCGGCGCCGTGGTGCGGCGCGACGTGCCGCCGGGCGGCCGGGTTGCGGGCGTGCCGGCGCGTGCGCTATAGGGCGCGGTCTGACCGGGAGCGCGCCATGACTGCCTTCACCGCCTTCACCACCCTTCCCGGCCGCGAGGAGGCGGAAGCCCTGGGCGAGGCGCTCGAGGCGCTCGAGCCCGAGGGTGTCGGCGTTTTCGAGATCGAGGACGGGTCGGGCCGGTTCGAGGTGGCGGGCTATTTCGACGCGCGGCCGGACGTGGCGGGGCTCGCGCTGATCGCCGTCCTGCACGGGGCCGAGGATTTCGTCATCTCCGAAGTGCCGGACCAGGATTGGGTCGCCCATGTCCAGCGTGGGCTGAAGCCGGTCGAGGCGGGGCGCTTCTTCCTTTACGGCAGCCATGACGCGGACAAGGTGCCCGAGGGACGGGTGGCGCTGCTGATCGAGGCGCAGATGGCGTTCGGGACCGGCCACCACGGCACGACGCTGGGATGCCTGAAGCTGATCGATCGGCTGGCGGGCGAGGGGTTCGCGCCCGCAAAGGTCGCCGACATCGGCGCGGGCACAGCGGTCCTTGCGATGGCGGCCAAGAAGGTCTGGCCCGGTGCCGGGGTGATCGCCTCGGACATCGACCCGGTGGCGGTCGAGGTGGCCGAGGCGAACCTCGCCGCAAACGGCATGGCGGGCGAGGTCGACTGTCTCGAGGCGGTGGGTCTCGAGCATCCCCGGCTGATGGGGCAGGGCTTCGACCTCATCATCGCCAACATCCTGAAAGGGCCGCTCATTTCCATCGCCCCGGCGATCCGCGATTCGCTGTCACCCGGCGGACGCGTGATTCTTTCAGGACTGCTGACCGAGCAATCTCCCGAAATCGTTAACACTTACGGACAACTGGGCTTGAATGTTTACGCCACGGAAGAAATCCTTGGCTGGACCAGCTTGATTCTTGGTCAAAAGCAGGCGTAATCCCTGCTGACAGCCCCATTCTCGCCGTACATGCCCAATTTCAGCCACAATTCGTTTAGATAACGTTTATCTGCTGGACTGGGGTTGGAGTTTGCCATGTCGGATCAGTTTCGTGAGTTTGACAGCCGACTGAAGCGGATCGATCGGCGTCACCGCAAGATCGCGCAGGGATACACGGCAGCTGTTGGCCGCGACGGGCTTCTCGTCGCCGTGCCGCGCCGCCGCCGGCTTCGCGTGCCGTTTGCCGGGATCGCGCTGGTCGCTGTCGGGATCATCCTCTTCAAGGGCTTCGTGCATGCCCAGCTGGGCGCCGCCGGTTATGACACCAGGGTGGCGAACCTCAGCGCCGGCTCGTCGGTCGAGAAGGCCGCGGGTTGGGTCATGCAGGCCGACCCGCTGACCCTGTGGGTCTCGCAAAAGGTTGCCGCCGTCCTCGACTAGGACGTTCGCGGGGGGAACGGAAAAGGCCGCGTGCGGAGCCAACCGCACGCGGCCTTTCTCATCGGCGGGCCGTGACGGCCGGCCGGCGCCGGGTTCAGCGGATCTCGTAGATGTCGCCGCGGGTCAGGCCGATGTCGTCGAGCTCGCGATCCGAGAGCTTGAAGAGCGAGTTGCGGGTCACGCGCGCATCGTTCCAGTTGGCGATGCGGCCGACGACGGCAGTGATCGCCGCGCCGAGGTTGACGCCGAAAACGCGGTCGTTCGTGCGGGTGGTGTCGAGGGTCGTCATGTTCGTTTTCCTTGCGGGTATGCTCAATCCGGTGGCCGTATTGCCACTGATGACGCGCAGATAGGCAGATTGCGAACGGCGGACAAGCTGGCGAAAACGCATGGCACCCATGCAATTGCTGCATTGCAGAAGAAACGAGTAAGTAACTGTTTTGCAACGGCGAATCTTGCGGCTGAAAATGTCGCGAAGGCGCGCTGCCGTGCCGCTTTCAGCCTGTGTCCCGGCCGCGCCGCGCAACAATGGATCGCGCCCTTTCGCTGGCGGATGTTCCCTTTTCGTGCTAATCGGGTGCCAAGACGCCCGACTGGGGCGCGGCGAGGCGAGGGCGGCATGCGGGTGTTGGGCATCGATCCGGGGCTGAGGTTCACCGGCTGGGGCGTGATCGACGTCTCGGGCACGAAACTGTCGCACGTGGCGAACGGTGTCTGTACCTCGGGCGAGGGCGACCTCGCGGTGCGGCTCCTGGCGCTTTACCGGCAGCTTTCGGCGGTGGTGGCAACGCACGCGCCCTACGCAGCGGCAGTCGAATGCACCTTCGTAAACAAGGATGCCGCAGGGACGCTGAAGCTGGGCCAGGCGCGGGGGATCGCGATGCTGGTCCCGGCCGAGGCGGGACTGACCGTCGGGGAATATGCGCCGAACGCGGTGAAGAAGGCGGTGGTCGGCGTCGGCCATGCCGAGAAGGCCCAGGTCGATCACATGGTGCGGATGCAGCTTCCCGGTGTCGATCTGGCCGGGCCGGACGCGGCGGATGCGCTGGCGGTCGCCATCTGCCACGCGCATCACATGGCGACCGCCGGGCGGTATGAAGCCGCCCTGGCGAAGGCGGGCGCATGATCGGGCGGATCGCCGGCCGGATCGAGATGAAGTCGGACGGCCAGGTGCTGATCGATGTCCGCGGCGTGGGCTACATCGTCCATGTCTCGGACCGGACGATGGCGTGGTTGCCGCCGGTGGGCGAGGCGGCCGCGCTCTGGACCGACCTTCTGGTGCGCGAGGATCTTCTGCAGCTCTTCGGCTTCCCGTCGCTCCAGGAGAAGGAATGGCACCGCCTCCTGATGACCGTGCAGGGGATCGGCGCCAAGGCCTCGATGGCGATCCTAGGCACGCTCGGGGCCGAGGGGCTGTCGCGCGCCATCGCCCTTGGCGACTGGTCGGCGGTGAAGGCGGCGCCCGGGGTCGGCCCGAAGATCGCGCAGCGGGTGGTGATGGAACTGAAGGGCAAGGCGCCCTCGGTCATGGCGATGGGCCTTGCCGGCCCGGACGGCGACGACGGCGAGGTGATCGAGGCACCGGACCCCGAAGAGAAGACGTCGGTCCGCAAACCGGCCGCGAAGCGGACCTCTGCGACGGCCTCGGCCGAGGCTTTGTCGGCGCTGGTCAACCTCGGCTACTCGCAAGGCGAGGCGGCGGCGGCGGTCGCCGAGGCTGCGGGCGAGGCCGAGGGCGCCGAGACGCCGGTGCTGATCCGCGCGGCACTGAAGAAACTGGCGCCCAAGGGGTGATGCCAGTTCCCGGAGCATATTGCGGAGCGGCGGGCTGTCTGCCCCTCGGACCGATCCTGCCGGATCGGTCTCCCCCCGAGAGTATTTCTGGCACAAGGAAGGGCCAGAGGACTTGCCGCTGCGGCGTCCGCCCCGCTAGGACGGGAGCCGAGGAGGCTTGATGGCCGGACCCGACCCCATGATGCGCGGCGAGGCGCGGCCCGAGGATGCCGACCGGGCACTGAGGCCGCAGGTCCTGGACGAGTTCATCGGCCAGGCCGAGGCGCGGGCGAACCTGAAGGTCTTCATCGAGAGCGCCCGGCGGCGCGGCGAGGCGATGGACCATCCGTTGTTCCACGGGCCGCCGGGGCTGGGCAAGACCACGCTCGCCCAGATCATGGCGCGCGAGCTGGGCGTGAACTTCCGCATGACATCGGGGCCCGTGCTGGCCAAGGCCGGAGACCTGGCCGCGATCCTGACCAACCTCGAGGCCCGTGACGTCCTTTTCATCGACGAGATCCACCGGCTGAACCCGGCGGTCGAGGAGGTGCTCTATCCGGCGCTCGAGGATTTCGAGCTGGACCTCGTCATCGGCGAGGGGCCGGCGGCGCGGACGGTGCGGATCGAACTCCAGCCCTTCACCCTGGTCGGCGCGACCACGCGGCTGGGTCTTCTGACGACGCCGCTCCGCGACCGGTTCGGCATACCGACGCGGCTGGTCTTCTATACCGACGCCGAGCTTCTGGAGATCGTGACCCGCGGGGCGCGGCTCCTCGGCATCGGCGCCGAGCCGGAGGGTCTGTCCGAGATCGCGCGGCGGGCGCGCGGGACGCCGCGCATTGCCGGGCGGCTGTTGCGCCGGGTGGTGGATTTCGCGCTGGTCGAGGGCGACGGAACGATCACACGTGCGCTGGCGGACAGCGCCCTGACCCGGCTGGGGGTCGACCATCTGGGTCTCGATGCGGCCGACCGGCGCTATCTGGGTCTGATCGCCGAGAATTACGGCGGCGGGCCGGTCGGGGCCGAGACGCTGTCGGCGGCGCTGAGCGAAAGCCGCGACGCGATCGAGGAGGTGATCGAGCCGTTCCTCCTCCAGCAGGGGCTGATCCAGCGCACACCGCGCGGCCGGATGCTGGCGCAGAAGGCCTGGCGACACCTGGGGCTGGACGCGCCGAAGGGCGAGGCGGACCTATTCGAAAAATAACTCCGCGCGATTTTTCTTGCGCGCGGGCGGTGCGCCGCCAAACATGGCAAGAGATTTTCATCGCGGGATTGTCATGACGCGCAAGCTTGAGGATTTCGGCGAGCTCTGGCCGGCCGAGAAGCGGCTGGCGGCCTGGATCAAGGCGGGCAACCGGGAGTTCTGCGTCATCTCGGACGGGGTGCCGCCCGAGGACGCGCCGAAGGAGGTGCGGCTCAGGGCCAGCTTCCTGCGCGCGCTGGCGCTGGACGGGATCGAAGATTGCCGGGTCTCGGAAAAGGGCCTGCAAGTCATTGGCGCCTATGTCGAGGGTGACGGGCCTGAAGTTGCCGAGACGCGCGGCCTCGATCTTGAGGGATGCACTTTGCGCGGGGACCTGGCGCTTGTGTCATGTCGGCTGCCTGACACGCTGCTGATCCGCCGCGCCGCGATCCGGTCGCTGTTCCTGAACGGCAGCAACCTGATGGCCGGGATTTGGGGCGACGGGCTGGAGGCCGCGGGCGATGTCTTCCTGGACGGCGTCGAGGCGGTGGGCGAGGTGCGGCTTCCGGGCGCGAAGCTGGGCGGCGACCTCTCTGCCACCGGGGCGAGCTTCACCGGGCGGGAGGGGGCCGAGGGGCAGGACCCTGAGGCTGCATTCATCGCGGACAGGCTAGAGGCGCGGGGTGGCATTCTTCTGCGAAAGGTCGTGGCGGTGGGCGCAGTGCGGCTTCCGGGCGCAGTGCTGGGCAGCAATCTTGATGCCACCGGGGCGCGGTTCACCGGGCGGAAGGGGGTCGCGGGGCAGGCGCCCGAGGCCGCGTTCAGTGCGGACGGGCTGGAGACGCGGGGCGCTGTCGTCCTGGAGGGTGTTGTGGCGGTGGGCAGGGTGCGTTTTCATGGCGCACGGCTAGGCGGCAACTTCGATCTGGAGAAGGTCAGGCTGTCGGAGAACGGAGGCGGCGCGGCGCTCTCCCTAGACGGGGCACACGTCGACGGGGCGCTGTTCCTGCGCGAAGGTGGTAAAATAGACGGAGCGCTCGACCTGAATGGCGCACGGATCGGTCTGATCGTCGACGAGGAGGTGTGCTGGCCGCACTGGTTGGTCCTCGACCGCTGCAGCTATGGCGGGTTCACGGGTGGCGCGCCCGTGGATGCCGCTGCGCGCATACGGTGGTTGGCGCTCGGGGATGGGGTTTACCCCGACTTCCGGCCGCAGCCCTGGGAGGAATGCGCGCGGGTGTTGCGCGAGGGCGGGCACGCGGCGGCGGCGCGGACGGTGCTGATCGAGAAGGAGCGGCGGCAGCGCAAGGCTTGGCGGGAGGACCTGTGGCGGCGGCATCTTTCTTTGCACGCGATTTGGCACGGCTTCTGGGATTTCGTTCTGGGCGTGACAATCCGCTATGGCCGGCAACCGCTCGTCGCCTTCTGGTGGCTTGCCGGCTTCTGGCTCGTCGGCTGGGCCATTTTTGATGGCGCGGAGTCACATGGCGCTCTGAAACCTAACCTGCCGCAGGTCCAGCGGGCGCCGGAGTGGGTTCTGTGCGGGCATGATGTCGGCACGACGGTCGATCTGGCCAGCGTCGGGCAAGAGCCTAGGGAAGGTCTGCGGCAGCCCGGCGAGACGCAGTATGCCTGCTACCTCGCGCGGCCCGAGGCAGAGTCCTATCCCCGGTTCAGCGCCTATGTCTATTCGGCCGACACGCTTCTTCCCGTCGTCAGCCTGGAGATGCAGTCCTACTGGCTGCCGGACGACAGTTCCACCTTCGGCTGGTGGGCGCGGGTCTACCTCTGGATCCAGATCGCGGCGGGCTGGGGACTGACCTTGCTGGCGGTCGCCGGCTTCTCGGGCCTC
>JBNLCA010000007.1:0-4947 GCA_050303575.1 Paracoccaceae bacterium | reverse complement strand
CTGGACGACGACTGGCTCTGGGGCGGCGATCTCGAGGCGATCCTTGCCACGGTCGAGCACGGCATCCGCTACGAGGCCGATCCCGACACCCGGTTCTCGCAGATGCCGGCCTTCGGCGAAATCCTCTCGGAGGAGGAGATCGGTGATCTCGTCGCTCACGTGCAGGCCATCTCGGGCCAGGAGGCCGACGCGGCAATGGCTGCGGCCGGCGCCACCCTCTTCGCCGACAACTGCGCCTCGTGCCACGGCGACGACGGCACCGGCGGCCGCGACTTCGGCGCGCCGAACCTGACCGACGCGATCTGGCTCTATGGGGGCGACGAGGCGACCCTGACCGAGACGATCTCGAACGCCCGCTTCGGCGTCATGCCGGCCTGGACCGGCCGCCTGAGCGAAGCCGACATCCGCGCCGTCGCGACGTACGTCCACGGCCTTGGTGGAGGAGAGTAGCAGAGCTACCGGCGGCGAAAGCCGTCGGCAGACCGGCACCGGCTCCCTTCCTGTTCGCGCGTTTCCAGGGAGCCGGTGTCGAGTTATCAAGGGAGGGCTTCGGCCCTCCCCTTTTTTATTCCACGGTCTCCGCGCCGAGCGCGGCTGCCGTGAAAGACCCTGCGCCCAGCATCTCTTCGAACGCCATCCGCATGTCCTGATCTTCGAGCTGGCCGGCCCCGCGCAGTAACGCGAATTGTGCCATGCGGCGGGCAAGCTCACGGATGAAGGCCGCCGAGGCACGCTCCGTCCGGCGCACACATTCCTCGAGCACCTCGGGCGGCACCTCCATTGATCCGCGGTAGAGGTCCAGAAGCCGCTTCCTGCACTCGGCGTCCGGCTTTGGAATCTCGATCGCCTGGTCGATCCGGCCCGGACGGTCGCGCACCGCTTCCTCCAGAGTCTCGGGGCGGTTGGTCGTCAGGATGAACAGGATCTCGGCGTCGTCCGTCAGTCCGTCCATGTGATTGAGAAGGCTGTTGAGCAGCACCTGCGAGCAGATGCCATCGGACATGTCACGCGACCGCGCCAGGAGATCGGCATCCTCTATCACCACCACCGCCGGCTGGAGCGCCCGCGCGATGGCCATGATCTCGTCGAATGCCCCGACCTGTTCGGCCGTGACCAGAAGCGAAGTGTGGCCCTCAAGCTGCGACAGGAGATAGCGGATGAAATGCGTCTTGCCCGTTCCCGGCGGCCCGTAAAGCAGCAGCCCGCGCTTCGTCGAGAAACCATGCTCCTTGAGCGCCTGCCGCGCGGAAACGAAGCCGAAGACCGTCCGCTCAAGCGTGGCGATGACCTTCGCCGGCAGAATGACCTGATCCAGCGAGACCTTGGGGAGCCTGTGGACTTTTAGCTCGCCAAGGCCGCCGCCATAGCTGCGTGTCGTTTCGAACGAGAGCGCGCGGCCGCGATAGACGGACTCGGTCGTCAGTTGCCGCGCCAGCGCGGCCAGGATCTGCTGCCCCGCTTCGCGTCCGCCTGCCGGCTCTGACAGGATTGCCTCTATCCGTACCGCACCGGAATCGCCGGGGAACTTTCGCTTCTGACTGACCAGAAGCGCCGCCGGTCCGCCGTTCTGCCGGAAGAACCAGATCGCGCTGACGATACAGCGGCCCGAGACCTCGGTTCCGATGTCGATGTCCATATACTCGGCAGCGGTCACGATGGGCGGCTCGCGCCGTTCCGACAGGATCGACGCGAATGTCTGCACCTCGTAGCCGCGGCCGCCCGAAATTCCTATGAACTCGACCGCTTCGACCTCTGCCAGCACCGCCTGAAGGGCACTTTCGAGATCAGGCCGGACGGTCAAGGGGAACATCTTCTCGACCGTCACCAGCTCCTCAAGCTCGAAGTCAGCGAAATGCCGTCCGATCCGCTTTGCCGCCAGATCGATCGTCTTCTCCTGAATGTCGCCGTCTGCCATGTCAGGTCCTCCAGCGCTCAACTTTGGTGCGTCCTGCGCCCGGATCAATCCATTATCCAGGTTTTGGAGACACATTCACCTTCCCGAATGGTTTGACCTGCATCAAGGCCCCCCTTTTCGCCCGGCCCCATAAGCAGACGAGCGAACAGGTACCTGAACTATGTCACAAGCTCCCGAGCCCACCCTTTACGCTGCCCGCGAACCTGTCTTCCCGAGGCGGGTCAACGGCATGTTCCGCACGCTCAAATGGTGGATCATGGGCGTCACGCTCGGCATCTACTACCTGACGCCGTGGATCCGCTGGGACCGGGGGCCGTCGCTGCCCGACCAGGCGGTGCTGGTCGACCTCGCCAACCGGCGGTTCTTCTTCTTCATGATCGAGATATGGCCGCACGAATTCTATTTCGTCGCGGGCCTTCTCATCATGGCCGGTCTCGGGCTTTTCCTCTTCACCTCGGCGCTCGGGCGGGTCTGGTGCGGCTATGCCTGCCCGCAGACCGTCTGGACCGACCTCTTCATCCTGGTCGAGCGCTGGGTCGAGGGCGACCGCAACGCGCGGGTGAGGCTGTGGAACGCCAAGTGGGATTTCCGCAAGGCGCGCCTGCGGATCACCAAGTGGATCATCTGGCTTCTCATCGCCGTCGCCACCGGCGGCGCCTGGGTCTTCTACTTCACCGACGCGCCGACGCTGCTGGTCGACCTCGTCACGCTGAACGCGCACCCGGTCGCCTACACGACCATCGGCGTGCTGACCGCGACGACTTTCCTCTTCGGCGGGTTCTTCCGCGAGCAGATCTGCATCTATGCCTGCCCCTGGCCGCGCATCCAGGCGGCGATGATGGACGAGGACACGATCACCGTCGCCTACCGCGAATGGCGGGGCGAGCCGCGCGGCAAGGGGATGCGGCGGCGCGAGGCGGCCGAGGCCACGGCGGCAGAGGACGCGATCACCCGCGCGGCCGGCGAGAAGCATGGCGGTACCTCGCCGAAGATCCCGATGCCGGGCCGGCCCTCGGGCGTCGGCGGCGCCGTGCCGCCCAAGGAGGGTTACGGCGACTGCATCGACTGCAACGCCTGCGTCAACGTCTGCCCGATGGGCATCGACATCCGCGATGGCCAGCAGCTTGCCTGCATCACCTGCGCGCTCTGCATCGACGCCTGCGACGAGGTGATGGGCAAGATCGGCAAGCCGCGCGGACTGATTGACTACATCGCGCTGTCCGACGAGACGCGCGAGCGCGCGGGCCATCCCGCGCGCAATATCTGGAAGCACATCTTCCGGCCGCGCACGATCCTTTACACCGCGCTCTGGTCGCTGGTCGGCATCGGCCTGACCACGGCGCTGTTCCTCAGGCCCGAGATCGGCCTGACCGTCGCGCCGGTCAGGAACCCGACCTTCGTCACGCTGTCCGACGGGTCGATCCGCAACACCTATGACGTGCGGCTGAGAAACCTCAATCTCGAGGACCGTCCGTTCCACATCTCGATCACCTCGGACGCACTGCTGCGTGTGGCGCTTGAGGGCACGGACGAGCTTACCGTCGAGGTGCCGGCGAACGAATCGCTCCTCCAGCGGGTCTACGTCATAGCCCCGGCAGGCAGCGACGCGGCCAGGGAACACTCGACTCCGCTGACGATCTGGGTCGAGGATCTGCAAAGCACCGACCGCGCGTCGAAGGGCACGGTCTTCAACGGCCAGGGAGAGGACTGATGGAGCGCAAACTGACCGGCTGGCATGTCCTTGCCATCTTCGTCGGAGCCTTCGCCGTGATCATCGGGGTGAACGTGGTCCTGGCGTGGAAGGCGGTCTCGACCTTTCCCGGCATCGAGGTCGCCAACGGCTATGTCGCCAGCCAGAGCTTCGATCAGGAACGCCGCGATCAGGTGGCGCTGGGCTGGGAAGCCGACACCCAGCTTGTCGGCAACATCCTTCGGGTGCGCTTCAGCCATGCCGGCAGGCCGGCCGATGTCGCCTCGGTCGAGGGCATCTTCGGCCGGGCCACCGAGGCGGCGGACGACCAGACGCCGCGCTTCGCCCGCGTCGCCGACGCGACGTTCGAGGCGCCGGTTGTGGCGGCCAGGGGCGAATGGGTGTTCCAGCTGCGGGCCGTGGCGGGCGACGGTACGCCCTTCCGCCAGCGGGTTTCGGTGACGGTGCCCTGATGGCGACAATTGCCGCCTGCCCGGCCTGCGTGGCTGCCCCGGATGCCGAGGCGGTGGCGCGGGAGGCACGGGCGGCCCAGACCTCGAAGCTACTGCTCTCGGTCCCGGGTGCGCATTGCGCGGCCTGCATCTCGACGCTGGAGAAGGGACTCGAACAAGTGCCGGGCGTGCGCTCGGCGCGGGTCAACCTGACACTCAAGCGGGTCTCGATCGAGGCGGCGCCCGAGGTGACGGCGGCGGCGCTGATCCCCAGCGTCAGGGCGCTGGGCTACGAGGCGCACGAACTGGACGCCGGGATGCTCTCGGCAACCGACACCGATGCCGAAGGCCGCGAGCTTCTGATGCGTCTTGCCGTCGCGTTCTTCGCGATGATGAACGTGATGCTGCTGTCCATCGCCGTCTGGTCCGGTGCCGAGGCCGCGACACGCGATCTCTTCCACTGGATCTCGGCGGGGATCGCGCTGCCCGCCGTAGCCTTCTCGGGACAGCCCTTCTTCCGCTCGGCCTGGCGGTCGCTTCGGGTGGGCCGGGTCAACATGGACGTGCCGATCTCGCTCGCCATGATCCTCGCCTCGGGGACCTCGCTCTACGAGACGATCCATTCCGGCGAGCACGCCTACTTCGACGCTGCCGTCTCGCTGACCTTCTTCCTGCTGATCGGCCGCTATCTCGACCACCGCACCCGCGCCTCGGCCCGCTCGGCCGCGCGCGAGCTTGCTGCGCTGGAAGTGCCGCGCGCTCTGCGCCTCGATGGTAGCGACGAGCGCGTCGTCTCGGTCGCCGACCTGCGCGCGGGCGATCTGATTCGCATTCTTCCCGGCGCACGGGTCCCGGCGGACGGCGTGGTGGAAACCGGAGAGACCGAGATC
>JBNLCA010000006.1:0-4192 GCA_050303575.1 Paracoccaceae bacterium | reverse complement strand
GGGATGCTGCTCGCTTGCGCGCCGGATCTTCAGTGAGAAAGGCGGGTGCCTGTATGAAACCTGCTCTGGTTTGTCGGGGTCTTTTGGTCGCCCCAATCACTGTCCCGTCTTCCTCGTGGGATTAGGGATGCCATGGGATTTTATGGAAATCAACAGAAATCCGTGGGCCGAACCTACCACATGAGGGACGGAGAGCCCTTTCGAAACAAGATGATGTAGGGGAATTTAGAGAACATCATACCCGGTTTAGACGAAATGCGACTCTGGCTCACAATATCTGGTGTGGAAAGGCGAGGAGCAAATTTTCCCGCAAAATCCCGGAAACATCGCTAAAACCCGCGGACCACGATACCAGAGCAGCGGGAATCACCGCCGCTTCAAGGGCGGTCTAACCTGGTTGATTCGAATTTCCCGCCCAGGTCCCATGAAATCCCAGAGTCCAGTTTCTTCTGCTTGTAGTGCTGCTGAACTTACGTGAAGGTTCCTGCATGACCCTGATCAAACGGCTTCTTGGCCTCTTCGGCCACTCGAAACCCAGCTCGGAAGACGACGGGCCGGCACACCAGTTTCATGTGCCTGACGACTTTCCGTTTCGCCTTGTCACGGTACCAAGCGCCGAGGCCTTCGAGACATGGAAGCGGCTCGCCGAGGATCCCGATACGACCCCGATCATAGTCGGGAGTGATCTGGACCTGCAGCGGGCCATGGAATCGTTCGACGCCGACCTCTCGGTCGAAGATACGCTTGCATTGGCCGCGGACCTGTCTCACCCGCAGTCGCTCATCGAAAGACGCGATGCCGTCAGGAAAGCGCTGGCCGAACAGGTGAAGGGAACGCCGGACGCGCATCTTCTCGAAGGCGATCGCGTCCCGGAGCCGACCGACCCCGAACTCCTCGGGACCTGGCCGAGCAAGGCGGAGCCGCAGAACGAGCTTTACCGTCTGCAGGATCTGCAGCGCGGAGGCCGCATCAGGCGCGCCCACATTGTCGTGCTGCCGACCGCGGACGCGACCGAAGCTCCGGCCTGGTTGCGCTTCGGCGGATGGAACGACTGCCCGGCGCCTGAGTATCTGGTAGCCGCCCTGCGCGATTGGCGGGATCGCTATGGCGCGGTTCCCGTGGTGATCTCAAGCGACGTGATGGAGGTGATGGTCAGCCGCCGCCCCGAGTCACGTGAAGAGGCGCTCGATCTGGCGATCGAGCAATACCGGGTTTGCGAGGATATCGTCGTTCAGGGCACACAGACGATTTCCGCTCTGGCCGCAACACTTGCCATCAGCGACTTCTGGTTCTTCTGGTGGGACTGAGCTAGGCCATCCCGCCCTTCACCAGCCGGTCGGCCAGACGCGCGTAGGCCTCGGCCACCGGCCCCTCGCCTGCCGCCACCGGCGTGCCCGCGTCGCCTGCCAGCCGGACGTCCAGCGACAGCGGGAGCTCGGCCAGGAACGGCAGGCCCAGCTTCTCGGCCTCGGCCGCCACGCCGCCATGGCCGAAGATATGGCTCTCGGTGCCGCAGGTCGGGCAGACGAAGGTCGACATGTTCTCGATCAGGCCCAGGACCGGCGCCTTCAGCACGCCAAACATGTCGAGCGCCTTCCTCGCATCGAGAAGCGCCACGTCCTGCGGTGTCGAGACCACGATGGCGCCGGTGAGGTTCGTGCGCTGGCAAAGGCTCAGCTGCACGTCGCCCGTCCCCGGCGGCAGATCCACGATCAGGACATCCAGCCCGCCCCAGTTCACCTGCCCCAGCATCTGTTGCAGCGCGCCCATCAGCATCGGCCCGCGCCAGACGACGGCCTTGCCTTCCTCCAGCATCATGCCGATCGACATGACCGTCACGCCATGCGAATGCGCCGGCTCGATCGTCTTTCCGTCGGGGGCTGCGGCGCGGCTGGTGATCCCCATCATCCGCACCTGGCTCGGCCCGTGGATATCGGCATCCAGAAGCCCGACCCGCCGGCCGGCGCGCGCCAGCGCCACCGCAAGGTTCGAGGCGACGGTTGACTTGCCCACCCCGCCCTTGCCGCTCGCGATGGCGAGGATGCGGTCGACGCCGGCCGGGTTCTCGGGCCCCTTCTGCGGCGTCGGATGCCGTCCGACCTTGAGTGACGGCGGCTCGGCCGGCGGGGCCGAGGGTCCGTGGGCCGTCGTCACGATCGAAACCCGTTCGACGCCCGGAAGCGCCCGGACCAGAGCCTCGGCCTCGGGCCGGACCGCGTCGAGCGCGCGCGCCGCCTCGGGACTTTCGGCCTCGAGGACGAAGCGCACAGTTCCGCCCTCGACCACCAGCGCCCGCACCAGGTCGCGGCTGACCGGCGTACCGCCGCCCGGCAGGTCGAGCTTGGAAAGCGCGCCCAGTATCTCGTCGCGGGTCGGCATCGTGATTCTCCTGATTTTGTCCCATATGGGCGCGCCAAACAGCCGGGAACAAGGGAAGCGGGGCCCTAAATCGTTTTCAGAATGGTCACGAATTGTGCAGATGCCCCGCCGGAGGGCGAAAATTCAGGTCAGAAAGGCGTATGCAATTGCCGCATAGCAGCATTGCATACATCCGCTATTGTGCAACCGCAGCATCGGCGTATGTTCAATCCAACGGCAGCGCTAACGCACTGCCCCACGGTTCAGAAGGCCCTACCTCCTCCCTGGGTTTTCTGTTTCCGGCGGTGGCCCCCTCCTCCTCCCTGGGGTCACCGCTACCCTTTAAGGCCGGAGCCGCAAGGTTCCGGCCATTTTTCTTTCCCGGACCCTAGCCCCTTGATTTCCCAAGCGAACCGGAATCGGCCGTCAGCCGGCGTGCCGGGCTGCATCCTGTTGTTGACGCTCAGTCAATGAATGCAAGATGTTGTCAGAACGGCACGTCGTCCGCGCGGTTGGCGGCGACCACGAACCGCGCCACGACCTTCTTCTCGCCCGCCTTGTCGAACCGGATGTCCAGCTTGTCGCCCTCGATTCCGATCACCGCACCATAGCCGAACTTCTGGTGAAAGACCCGGTCGCCCTCGGTGAAGGACGAGACCGCGTCGAGATCGATCACCATGTTCCGCGCTTCCTGCGGCTGGGCCACGGGCCGGGTCGAGATCCGATCCTGCATCCGCTTCCAGCCGGGAGAATTGTATACATTGGCGCTCGCAACGCGCGTTTCCATCGCGCTTGCGGCCGCCCCGTAGCCACCGCCATAGAGGCCCGGCGGGGTCATCACGTCGACATGGTCCTCGGGCAGCTCGTCGATGAACCGCGACGGCAGCTGCGACTGCCACTGGCCATAGACCCGCCGGTTGGCGGCGAACGAGATGGTGCAAAGCTCCTCGGCCCGCGTGATCCCGACATAGGCAAGCCGCCGTTCCTCCTCGAGGCCCGCCAGCCCGGTCTCGTCCATCGCGCGCTGGCTGGGGAAAAGGCCGTCCTCCCATCCGGGCAGGAAGACCGCCGGGAACTCCAGCCCCTTCGCCGCGTGCAAGGTCATGATCGAGACCTTGGCGCCTTCGTCGCCCGTCTCGTTGTCCATGATCAGCGCGACATGCTCCAGGAACCCCTGGAGCGAGTCGAACCCTTCCAGCGCCTTGACCAGTTCCTTCAGGTTCTCCAGCCGTCCCGGCGCCTCGGGCGTCTTGTCGTTCTGCCACATCGCGGTGTAGCCGCTCTCCTCCAGGATCGCCTCGGCCAGCGCGACATGGTTCTCCTTGCCGTCGAGCGCACCGCCGTGCCAGCGCCCGAAACCCTGCAAAAGGGCGGACAGCTCGCCCTTCGCCTTGCCGCTGACCGATCCCTCGGCCAGGAGGATCCGCGCCCCTTCCAGCAGCGACACGCCGTTCTGACGCGCCGCGACCTGCATCCGCTGGATCGCCTTGTCGCCCAGCCCCCGCTTCGGCACGTTGACGATCCGCTCGAAGGCAAGGTCGTCGTCGGGGCTCACGGCGACGCGGAAATAGGCCATCGCATCGCGGATTTCCTGCCGCTCGTAGAAACGCGGCCCGCCGATTACCTTGTAGGGCAGTCCGATGGTCAGGGACCGGTCCTCGAAGGCGCGCATCTGGTGCGTGGCGCGCACGAGGATGGCGCAGTCGTCCAGCGGATAGGGCCTGAGGCCGCGCGTGCCCTGCCCCATCGCCTCCAGTTCCTCGCCGATCCAGCGCGCTTCCTCGTCGCCGTCCCAGTGACCGATCAGCCGGACCTTCTCGCCGTCGTTCTTGTC
>JBNLCA010000005.1:0-3510 GCA_050303575.1 Paracoccaceae bacterium | reverse complement strand
GTGGGCGAATAGCTCGACGGCGCCTTGAGAAGCCCCGCGAGCATCGCCGCCTCGGCCGGCGTCAGTTCCGCCGCCGACTTGCCGAAATAGCGCTGGCTTGCCGCCTCGAAGCCGCGCGATCCGGCGCCGAGATAGGCGCGGTTGAGGTAGATCGTCAGGATCTCCGCCTTGGAATAGCGCATCTCCATCGCGATCGAGTAGACGGCCTCCTTGGCCTTGCGCCAGAGCGAGCCCTGGCGGCAATCGTCCTCGTAGGCGCGCTCGCTTTCCCATACCGTGGGGTCGAACGGCACGCCGAGGCAGAGGAGCTTCGCCGTCTGCTGGGTGATGGTCGAGCCGCCGTTGCCGGAAAGCGGCCCGCGCCCTTCGCGAATGTTGATGCGGATCGCCGAGGCGATGCCCCGCGGGGAGATGCCGAGGTGGCGGTAGAAGCGCTTGTCCTCGGTGGCGACGACGGCGTTGACGAGGTGCGGCGAAGCGGTGTCGGGCGTGATCTGCCCGCCGAACTGCTCGCCGCGCCAGGCGAAGACCCGGCCCTCGCGGTCGAGCATAGTGACCGAGCCGCGCAGGCGCGCGTCGAGAAGCGCCTCGACCGGGGGAAGCTGGCTGGCGTAATAGGCGGCCCAGCCGCCGATGATCAGCGTGACGATCAGCGCGCCGCGCCACGCAACGCCCCAGAGTACGCGCCAGATCAGGCTGACAGTGCCGGCGATGAAGCCCAGGACCGGATTGGAATAGGTCCGGCGCTTGCGGGCAACCTTCTTCGGCTTGGTCGCCTTGGGTTTAGACGCTTTCGGCTTCGGCTGCGCCTTGGACGCTGCCGAGTTGGGCGGATACCGCCTCTCCGCCACCAGGGGCGGCTTCTTTCCGTTCGATCCTGCCATGTCCAGCCAGCTGCTCTTATCGTTGCCGGCACCATAGACGACAGGCGCCCATTTGTGGAGCGCTGACTGTCGGCGCTTTCCCGCGTATTGCGCCGTTTCACTTTTGCCCAAGAAACAGGCGAAACCGGAAAAATGCGCGGAAATTGTGCGAAATGCCACGTTTCAGACCTGTCTTGAGGCGCCCTTTCCTTGAGCATCGGGGCAGACGGGCACCTTTCTTCCCTTGGCCAACGCGGGGATTGCCACCCGGGGGACAAGAGGAAGGATGCACGCGTGAAACTGATCATTGCAGCAATCAAGCCGTTCAAGCTCGACGAGGTGCGCGAGGCGCTCACCGCGATCGGCGTGCGCGGCATGATGGTGACCGAGATCAAGGGCTTTGGCTCGCAGTCCGGCCACACCGAAATCTATCGCGGTGCCGAGTATGCGGTGAACTTCGTGCCGAAGATGAAGCTCGAGATCGTGGTCAGCGACGCGCTCGCCGACCAGGTGGTCGAGACGATCCAGAAGACCGCCAAGACCGACAAGATCGGCGACGGCAAGATCTTCGTCCTGGACGTGCTTCAGGCCGTCCGGGTGCGGACCGGCGAAATGAACGAAGACGCGATCTGAGCGGGCAAACGGGGAAAGTGAAACTCATGAAAAACCTTTCGAAAATTCTGGGGATGAGCGCGGTCGCCGCGCTGTCGTCCCTTCCGGCGCTCGCGCAGGAGGCCACCGCCGAGGCGGCCGAGGCCGCCGCGCCGATCGTGGAAAAGGGCGACGTCGCCTGGATGATGACGTCGAGCCTTCTTGTCCTGTTCATGATCATCCCGGGCCTGGCGCTGTTCTACGGCGGCCTCGTGCGGACGAAGAACATGCTCTCGGTCCTGATGCAGTGCACGCTCATCGCCTCGGTGGTGATGATCGTCTGGGTCCTCTGGGGCTACTCCTTCGCCTTCGGCGGCGGCGACTCGCCCTATTGGGGCGGCATGGGCAAGCTTTTCCTCGCCGGCGTGACACCTGACTCCACGGTCGGGACCTTCTCGGACGGCATCCACCTGCCGGAATACGTGTTCATCGCGTTCCAGATGACCTTCGCGGCCATCACCCCGGCGCTGATCGTCGGCGCCTTCGCCGAGCGGGCGAAGTTCTCGGGCGTGATCGTCTTCATGATCCTCTGGGTCACGTTCATCTACTTCCCGGTCGCCCACATGGTCTGGGACGCGGCCGGTCTGATCTACAACTGGGGCGCCATCGACTTCGCGGGCGGCACGGTCGTTCACATCAACGCCGGTATCGCCGGCCTGGTCTTCGCCTACGTTCTCGGCCCGCGGGTCGGGTTCGGCAAGGACAACATGGCGCCGCATTCGATGACGCTGACGCTGGTCGGTGCCGCGATGCTGTGGGTCGGCTGGTTCGGCTTCAACGCCGGTTCGAACCTCGAGGCGACCGCCGGCGCGACGCTGGCCATGCTGAACACCTTCATCTGCACCGCGGCGGCCGTCGTCGCCTGGTCGCTGGTGGAAGGTCTCGTCCGCGGCAAGGCCTCGATGCTGGGTGCGGCTTCGGGCATGATCGCGGGTCTCGTCGCGATCACCCCGGCCTGCGGCACGACCGGACCGGTGGGCGCGATCTTCCTCGGCCTCATCGTCTCGCCGATCTGCTTCTTCTTCGTCACCACGGTGAAGGCGAGCCTTAAGTACGACGACAGCCTAGACGTCTTCGGCATCCACGGCATCGGCGGCATCGTCGGCGCGATCATGACCGGCATCCTCTGCGCTCCGTCGCTGGGCGGCACGGGCTTCGTGGTCGAGGCCGGTACGATGGGTGCCCAGGTCTTCGCGCAGATCAAGGGCGTCGTCACGACGATCGTTTGGTCGGGCGTCGGCTCGCTGGTGCTGATCTACATCGTCAAGGCGATCATCGGAATCCGCGTCGCGGAAGAGGACGAGCGGCAGGGTCTCGACCTCACCTCGCACGGCGAGAGCGCCTACCACAGCTGAGGTCGCGCCTCGAAAGACCGAGACCGGCGGGGATTTCCCCGCCGGTTTTCATTTGCGCCCACCTTTCACCGTGGCCGGGCACCGGAACGGTGAGTGTATCAGCCCTTCACCGTTTCCTTCAGCTTGGCGATCCCCAGCATGTCGAGCATCGCCTTCTCGTAGAAGGTCTCGGACTTGCCGCGGCGCATCTTGCCCAGGAAGTATTTCTCGAAGCCGATCTTCGCCTTGTGGACCCACTTGCCCTGGCTTGCCCAGTTGACGTTGCGGGGCGGGATCTGCGGCTGCGCGACGAAGGCGACGCCACTGTCGCCGAAGTCCGCCAGGCACACCGCGTTCCAGGTGCCGACATTGTCCGGCTCTTTCCCGCGCAGGATCTGGCCGATGTTCATCGCCGTCGCAGTGACCATCGATTCGATCATGAAGCCGGTCTTCGGCACGCCGCAGGGCACCGGCGTAGGCCCCATCGGCGGGATCGCGACGCAGACGCCCACCGCGAAGACGTTGGGATACTTCGGGTTGCGCTGGTGCTTGTCGACGATCGTGAAGCCGCGCGGGTTCGAGAGACCCTCGATCCCCGACACCGCCGGGATGCCGCGAAACGCCGGAAGCATCATGGAGAAGCCGAAGGGCAGTTCCTTCTC
>JBNLCA010000004.1:0-1996 GCA_050303575.1 Paracoccaceae bacterium | reverse complement strand
GGTGTCGAACCGTCGCCCACGGTCGGACCCGACCCGATGTAGGCCGGATCGTCGCCCGGCACGTCCGAAATCATCAAGGTAAGCATCCGCGCCGGCCAGGCCGCCGCCGCGAGTTGGCCGCCCTTCACGCGGCTCAGGTGCTTTCTGACCGTGTTCATCCGGTCGATCGGCGCGCCCGAGGCAAGAAGCGCCGCATTGACCGCCTGTTTCTGGGCCAGCGTCACACCTTCGGCCGGCGCGACCAGAAGCGCCGACGCCCCGCCCGAGATCAGCGCCAGCACGAAGTCGCCCTCGCCCAGCCCGGCAAGCAGCGACAGCATCCTTTCCGTCGCATTCAGCCCGGCCTCGTCCGGCACCGGGTGCGCCGCCTCAACGATCTCGATCCCCCGGCACGGGCGGGCATAGCCATAGCGCGTGATGACCAGCCCTTCGCACGGGCCCCATTCGGCCTCGACCGCCTCGGCCATCCGCGCCGAAGCCTTGCCGGCGCCGACGACGACCACCCGACCCGCCGGTTTCGGCGGCAGGAATCGCGCCAGCGAGCGCATCGGGTCGGCGACCTCGACCGCCCGGTCGAAGAGGAGCCGCAGGAAGATCTCAGGCGACGGGATCGCCATCAGCGCCAGCCCGGACGGTCGCCCGTCCGGCCCGCCCTCCGAATGGTCCTCGGTCTTCCTGACACGTTTGCCCCTGATCCCGACCCTGCGCCGCCGACCTTGGCCGAAATACTCGTCGGAAGGGAAGAGGTCGATGACCGTTCCTGCCCTAGCCACGGGCGAACGCCCCACCCCGGCAGAGGAAAGTTCGTCGCCATTCGCGGGTTGTCGCATGAGGGGTCGCCGCCCCGATGGCGACCCAAGTCGTACGTTCCATCAATATGCCTTTCGAGAAATCGCTTGTCGTCTACAGGATCAATAAGGAAATCAATCAAACGCCGCGATCCTAGCAGGATCGCGGCGCTGAGAAGATATGCCAATCGGTCGCGGGGCGAACCCGGCCCCGGCGAGCCCGGCCTCAGAGCTCGGCGCGCACCAGCGCCGCGCCGTCCGCCATCGCTTTCATCTTCCCGAAGGCGACGTCGCGCGGCAGGTACTTCAGCCCGCAATCGGGCGCCACGATCACCTTGTCGGCATCGACATGCGGCAGCGCCCGGCGGATACGCCCGGCGATCACCTCAGGCGTCTCGACGGTCATGTCCGACAGATCCAGCACGCCAAGGATGATCGTCTTGCCGCGCAGCTCCTCGAGTACCGAGGTGTCGAGACTCGACTGCGCCGTCTCGATCGAGATCTGGTTGCAGCTGCATCCCTTCATCTGCGGCAGGAACGAGTAGCCCGAAGGCCGCTCGTGGATGATTGCGGCGTAACCGAAGCAGATATGCACCGCCGTCGTCCCGGCCGCGCCTTCCAGCGCCGCGTTGAGTGCGGTCAGCCCGTACTCCTCGGCCGCCTGCGGGCGGGCCTGCATGTAGGGCTCGTCCAGCTGCACATAGTCTGCCCCCGCCGCGAAGAGATCGGCGATCTCTTCTTTCACCGCCTGGGCATAGTCCATCGCGGCCTCGGCCGGGGTCGCGTAGAAGTCGTTCTGCGCCTGCTGGCTCATGGTGAAGGGGCCGGGAACGGTGATCTTCACCTTCCGGTCCGTGTGCTTCTTGAGGAACTTCAGGTCGTCGACCTCGACCGCGTGCTTGCGCCTGATCTTGCCGACGATCCGCGGCACCGGGTTCGGATGGCCCGACCGGTCGAGCGCGGTGCCTGGGTTGTCGATGTCCACCCCTTCCAGCGCCGTGGCGAAACGGTTCGAGTAGCTCTCGCGCCTTATCTCGCCGTCGGTGATGATATCGAGCCCGGCCTCCTCCTGCAGCTTGATCGCCTCGACCGTGGCACTGTCCTGCGCCTCGGCCAGATGCTCCTCGGGCACGCGCCAGAGTTCCTTCGCGCGGGTCCGCGGCGGGAACCGCCCGGCAAGCTTGGCGCGGTCGATCAGCCATTCCGGC
>JBNLCA010000003.1:0-4316 GCA_050303575.1 Paracoccaceae bacterium | reverse complement strand
GCGCAGGCCGAACCCTTCCAGCACCGCCTTGACGTCGGTGTTGAAGGCGAGCGAGCCGCAGACCATCGCGCGGTCGGTCTCGGGCGAGAGCGGCGGCACGCCGAGGTCCTGGAACACCTTGCCCGAGGTCATGTTGTCGGTTATCCGTCCCATGAACTGGCTCTCTTCGCGCGTCGTGGTCGGGTAGTAGCGCAGCTTGCCCTCGACCATCTCGCCGATCAGCGGGTCCTCGGACAGGCTTTCCACTAGCTGGCGGCCGTATTCCAGCTCGGCCTGCTCGCGGCAGGTGTGCATCATGATCACTTCGTCATAGCGCTCGTAGGTCTCGGGATCGCGCATGAGCGAGGCGAAGGGCGCGATGCCGGTGCCGGTGGCCAGGAACCAGAGCCGCTTGCCGGGAAGAAGCGCGTCGAGGACGAGCGTGCCGACGGGCTTCGGCCTCAGGATGATCTCGTCGCCCACGCTGATATGCTGGAGCTTCGAGGTCAGCGGGCCGTCCGGGACCTTGATCGAGTAGAATTCCAGCTCGTCGTCCCAGTTGGGCGAGGCGATCGAATAGGCCCGCAGGAGCGGTTTGCCGTTGTCGCCGAGAAGCCCGATCATCACGAACTCGCCCGAGCGGAAACGCAAGGATTGCGGCCGCGTCACGCGGAACGAGAAGAGCCGGTCGGTCCAGTGTTTCACCTGGGTCACGGTCTGCGCGTCGGGAAGCGACTTCACGGGGGGAATCTGGGCGGCGTCGGTCACGTTGGCTCGTTCGTTCATGTGTCACATCGGGCGCGCGTCCCGATCCTCTCTAGCGGGGAAAGCCGGGCGGAAAAACCCGAAAATCAGGCGCGCAGGCGCGACTGATAGTCATGGGCGCGCCAGTCGGCGCGGGCCTTCCACTGGTCCTCGGGCTGGCGCGCGGCCAGTTCGGCCGAGATTTCCACCTCGTCGAAGCCCGAGCGGCGGGCCATCGCGTACTGGTCCGCGATGACATGGCCCACGGCGCGCAGCCGTCCGGTATAGCCGCCGGCACGCAGCCGGCGGGCGATGGTGAAGCCGCGCCCGTCCGAGAACTTCGGGAAGGCGATGCGGACCAGCCCGACACCGTCCATCGGCGGCAGCGCGGCAAGGTCGGCATCCGGGCCAAGCTCGAGCTCGGCCGTGTTGACCCCGGCCGCCCAGTCGTCGGCGTGAAAACCGTCGTCGCGCACGATGATGGTCATGCCGCGTTCTCCTTCAGAGGGCCGCGAACGACCTTGCCGTTGACGAAATGGATGCCGCATTCGTCCTTGTCGGTGCCGCGCCAGCGCCCGGCGCGCTCGTCCTCTCCATCGGCGACGGGGGTGGTGCAGGGGGCACAGCCGATCGAGGGATAGCCCCGCGCCACCAGCGGGTGCCGGGGCAGGCGGTTCTCGATCATGTAGTCCTGGACGTCCTGCTTTTCCCAGTGCGCCAGCGGGTTGACCTTGATCCGGCCGTTCTCGTCGGTCTCGAAGAAGTCGAGCGCCGCGCGCTTGCCGCCCTGGAACCGCTTGCGACCGGTGATCCAGCCGTCGAACTCCTTGAGCGCCAGTTCCAGCGGCACGGTCTTCCTGAGCTCGCAGCAGGCATCCTGGTCACGCTGGTGGAGCGTGCCGTCCGGATCGATCTGGGCCAGCGCCTCGCGGCTTGCCGTGATGCGGCGCACGTCCGTGAGGCCGAGCTTTTCAGCAACCTCGGCCTGGTAGGTTAGGGTCTCGGGAAACAGCATCTCGGTGTCGATGAAGAGGACCGGCACCGATTTGTCGATCACCGACAAGAGATGCAGGAGCACCACCGACTCGGCGCCGAAGGACGAGACCATCGCGATCTTGTCGAGCGACGGGTCGGCGAGCGCATGCTGAAGGACCGCCGTTGCGCCGTGATGGCGGTACGAACGGTTAAGCGCCTGCGCCCGCGCATTCTCGATCAGGTCATGCGGCATCGGCCTTGGCCTCCTCGGGATAGAGGGCCGCCTTGAACGGCGCGAGCCCGAGCCTTCGGTAGGCCTGAAGGAAGGTCTCGTCCGGCCCCTCGCGGTGCTCGAGATAGGCCATGACGATCCGCTCGATGGCCGGCACGATCTCGTCGTAGGCGAAGCCCGGTCCGGCGCGCTCGCCGATCACCGCGGTCTCGGTGCCGTCGCCGCCGAGTGTGATCTGGTAGTTCTCGACACCGGCGCGGTCGAGGCCAAGGATGCCGATGTGGCCGACATGGTGGTGGCCGCAGGCGTTGATGCAGCCCGAGATCTTGATCTTCATCGGTCCGACATCGTGTTCCAGCTTCAGCTCGTCGAACCGCGTCGCGATCTGCTGCGCGACCGGGATCGACCGCGCGGTGGCGAGCGCGCAATAGTCCATGCCGGGACAGGCGATGATGTCCGAGATCAGCCCGACATTGGCGGTGCCGAGCCCTGCCTTCAGAAGCCGCGCGTGCAGCTCCGGCAGGTCGGCACGGGCAACGTGAGGCAGGATGACGTTCTGTTCGTGGCTGATCCGGAGCTCGCCATAGCCGTAGTCGTCGGCGAGGTCGGCCATGACCCGCATCTGATCGGCCGAGGCGTCACCGGGCGTCGCCCCATGCGCCTTGAGGCTGATCGTCACGATGGCGTGGTCGTCGCGCTTGTGGGCGACGAGGTTGGTATCGGCCCAGGCGCGGAAGACCGGATCCTTGCGGCCGGTATCGTAGTCTTCCGTCGGCTTCGCGACGAAGGCGGGCGGCGCGAAGTCCTTCTCGATCTCGGCGAGGAGTGCCTGGTCCTGGCCCGAGAAGGTCGGGCGGATGCGCGCGAACTCGGACTCGACGGCGTCGCGGAACTTCTCCAGACCCTCTTCATGGACGGTGATCTTGATCCGCGCCTTGTACTTGTTGTCGCGGCGGCCGATCATGTTGTAGGTCGCCAGGATCGCCTCGCAGTAAGGCAGAAGGTCTGCGCGCGGCAGGAAGTCGCGGATGACCTTGCCTACCATCGGCGTCCGGCCAAGGCCGCCGCCGACGATGACCTCGAACCCTTCCTCGCCCGCATCGTTGCGCACCATGCGCAGGCCGATGTCGTGCGCCTTCGTCACGGCGCGGTCGTTGGGCGAGCCGGTGATCGCGATCTTGAACTTGCGCGGCAGGAACTGGAATTCCGGGTGGTCGGTCGACCACTGGCGCAGAAGCTCGGCGACAGGACGCGGGTCTGCGATCTCGTCCGCCGCCGCCCCGGCAAAATGGTCGGCGGTGACGTTGCGGATCGTGTTGCCGCTGGTCTGGATCGCGTGCATGCCGACGTCCGCGAGCGCGGCCAGCATGTCCGGCACATCGGGCAGCTTGGGCCAGTTGTACTGGATGTTCTGGCGCGTGGTGAAATGGCCGTAGCCCTTGTCCCAGCGCTCGGCGATCATCGCGAGCTGGCGCATCTGAGCCGAGGAGAGCGTGCCGTAGGGGATCGCCACCCGCAGCATGTAGGCGTGCAGCTGGAGGTAGAGGCCGTTCATCAGGCGAAGCGGCCGGAACTCTTCCTCGGAGAGCGAGCCGTCGATGCGTCGCTCGACCTGGCCGCGGAACTGGGCGACCCGCTCGCGCACGAAGGCTTCGTCGAATTCACGGTAGCGGTACATCTTCTCGTCTCCTTGCCTGCGGCAAATCCGTCGAAGGACCCTGGTTCCTGCCTCAGGCGTTTTCCTGTTTTCCGTGCGCGTAGTTCGAAGGGCCGCGGGTCCGGAAGGCCTCGCGGAAGTGTGTGGGCTCGGGGCCGTTCGGCCCGGCCTTGGCGTCGGCGAGATAGGCGCCGACCACGAGCGAGGCCTGTGCCTCGGCATGGAGAAGACGGACCTGCGCGTCTGCCTCGTCGGTGATCAGCTCGGCCTCGCCATGCTCGGGCGACCAGCGATCGTCGGCGGTCTGGTACACGACCTCGCCCGACAGAAGCAGGTTGGCGGTGACCACTTTCGGCGTGAAGGCACGGCTCACGAGGCGACCCCTTCTTTCAGCGCGGTGACGGCGGCCTCGGCAGCCCGCGGGGCGAGGCCGTAAAGGATAACGGCAGGACCGGCAAGGCCGGCCTCGTCCAGCCTATCGGCCAGGCGTGACAGCGACGTGGCAATCGTGCGGGTATCCGGGCGCGAGGCGTTCTCGATCACCGTGACCGGCGTGTCGGCGGAAGCGCCGTGCATCATCAGCCGCCCCGAGACGAACCGCGCGGCGCGCTTGCCCATGTAGATCGCGGCGACCTCGCCCGGTCGGGCGAGCGCGCGCCAGTCGTGGTCGGCAAAGCCCCTGACGTCGTGGCCGGTCAGGAACCGGACCGAGGCGTTGCGGTGGCGCCT
>JBNLCA010000002.1:0-2492 GCA_050303575.1 Paracoccaceae bacterium | reverse complement strand
GACCATCCGCTCGGCATCGCCGGTCGAAAGTTCGGTAACGTCGAAGCCGAACTCCTGCGCCAGCGACAGCACCACCCCGGCCGAGACCGGCCGGTGGTTGTTCTCCATCTGGTTGAGGTAGGGCAACGACACGCCCAGCTTTTCGGCAAAAGCCTTCTGGGTCAGGCCGAGCCGGGTCCGCGTCTCGCGCAGCTTCACCCCGGCATAGAGCTTCTGCGTGGCCATCGCCGCCTCCTTTGCAGAAGCAAACTAGCCTTTGCAAAGTCGCTCAGGCAATCCCCACGACGCGCTCGCGCCGGATCACGTAGAGGATCGAGAGGACCGAGGCGACGGCAGCGGCCGTCATCAGGGCAAGAAGCGGCATCGGCCCGGAGTCCGGTGTCAGCATCGCGCCCGCCAGCGCCGAAAGCGCCGCGCCGCCGCCGATCATGATGGCTCCGCCGAGGCCCGAGGCCGAGCCGGCAAGACGCGGGCGGACCGAGAGCATCCCGGCGGTCGCGTTCGGCAGCACCATGCCGTTGCCAAGGCCAACGGTGGTGAAAAGCCCGAAGAAGACCGCGACCGGCGCAAGCCCCGCCATGTGGAGCGCGATCAGAAGCACCATGCCCGCCACCGTCAGGATCGTGCCGACCAGGATCATCCGGTTGATGCCGTAGCGCACCGAATAGCGGCCCGAGATGTAGTTGCCGACCGCATAGCCCACGGCGGGCGAGCCGAAGTAGAAGCCGAGTGCCCCGGGCGAGAGGTGGAAGACCTCGGTTCCGACATAGGGCGCCCCGCCGAGATAGGCGAAGAAGGTGCCCGAGGCGAAGGCGGCCGCGGCGCAGTAGCCCCAGAAGCGGCGCGAGGTCAGGAGCTCGGGATATTGCCGGAACTGCTCGCTGAAGCTCGAGGAGCGGTTCTCGGCGGTCTCGCCCATGTCGATCCAGGCGAGGATCGCGACCAGCACTCCGAAGGCAAGGAGGAACAGGAAGCTGGCGTGCCAGCCCCAGACCTCGTCCAGCGCGCCGCCGATGGCCGGGCCGATCATCGGCACGACCGCCATGCCCATCGTGACATAACCGATCATCGACGCCGCCTCTTCCTGCGGGACCATGTCGCGGACGACGGCGCGCGCAAGGACCATGCCGGCGACGATCACCGCCTGGAGCGCCCGGAAGAACAGGAAGACGTAGACGTTCGTCGCGAGAAGCCCGCCGACCGTCGCAAGGATGAAGATCACCAGCGACCACATCATCACGGGCCGCCGCCCGAACCGGTCCGAGATCGGCCCAATGAAGACCTGCAGCACCGCGTTGACCGCGAGGTAGAGCGACACCGAAAGCTGCATCAGCCGGTAGTCGGCGTTGAAATACTCGGCCATGCCGGTCAGCGACGGCAGGAAGATGTTCATCGCCAATGCGCCGACCCCCGCCATGAGGACGAGCGTCAGGATATGCGGAGGGCTGGAGCGGTCCAGAAACCGGACCTCGGGACGCGAAGACATTGATGTGAGGTAGTCTCAGGGGGCGGGATTGTCCATGTGCCTGACGCAGGATCCGCTCACCACTTCTGGAAGATGAAGAAGGCTCCGGCGGCGATGAACGCGAAACCGACGAGGTGGTTCCAGGCGATGGGCTCGCGCAGGTAGAGGACCGAGAAGCCCACGAACACCGTCAGCGTGATGACTTCCTGGATGGTCTTGAGCTGGGCGGCGCTGAAGGTACCGTGGCCGATCCGGTTCGCGGGGACCTGGAGGACGTATTCGAAGAACGCGATGCCCCAGCTGACCAGGATGACCAGCACGAGTGGCGCGGCCTTGTACTTGAGGTGGCCGTACCACGCGAAGGTCATGAAGATGTTCGAGGCGAGGAGAAGACCGATGGTGACGACAGGGACAGGCATGATGCACCGGCTGGGAACGACCGCGCCTCCGTATCATGGGGTCTGAGCCGGCGGGAGAGGCGGCGAGGGGCGTCGTCGGGCGAGACCGACACCGCCCGATGACAGCTCAACTTCGGCCGTGTAAGAAATTTGGTGAACGCCCGCTTGTTGTCGCGCTCTGCCGAGGGGCAAAGGGATGCTCTCGAATTTTTTCAGGTCTCTTCGGGGGCTTGCAACCAGATCGGTCCCGTCGAACGTCCCTCGGGGCGGACCGGTATTCGATGAAAGGGCGGTCGCGCGTTTCAGGGCCGGCTACATGAAACGGCGGGGGCTGCCGCCGACCTCGGATACCGGCGAAGGGGCCGCGTCAGCCACCGATTGGGACGCGATCGTCATTCCGCTGTTCGACAAACCCTTGACCGAGCTCGGGTTTGAACGCGCCCACGGGAAGCTATGGGTACGGCGCGAGTTTGCCCCGGTCTGTCATATCTTTTCGCTGGACGCTTATGGCAGCACGGGCTCGACCTATGCGCCGACGTTCGGCCTTTCCCTCGACTTTGTGCCGCACCTTGCCGCGCAGAAGATCGCTTGGCACCGGACTGCAAAATCGGCTCGCTACGATCTGCGGT
>JBNLCA010000001.1:0-8745 GCA_050303575.1 Paracoccaceae bacterium | reverse complement strand
CCGGTCCGATCCTCGGTGCCGATGACATGGCCCTCGTCGCCGCGCCAGAGCGCGTCGGAGATGGCGAGCGCCGGCGCGGCGGCCTGCCAGTCGTTCAGCGCGGCAAGAACGCGCCGGATAAGGTCAGGCGAGACGAGGGGCCGGGCGCCGTCGTGGATCAGGACCCTCTCGATCCCGCACCCCTCCATCGCCGCGAGCCCGGCGATGACCGAGCCGGCGCGGGTGTCGGCGCCGGGCGCGGTGCGCGTGCCGAGCGCCCTGGCGCGGTCGGCATCGTCGGGATGATGGACGACGAGAATCTCCTCGATCCCGGCCGCGCGGAAGGCATCGATGGAATACGCCAAGACCGGCCGGCCGCGCAGCATCTGCCATTGTTTGGGCACTTCACCCCCGGCCCTTGTGCCCCGGCAGGCGGCCACGATGAGCGCGGCGTTCGTCATGCTCCCTGTTTAGGAAGTGCGAACGGCGGAGACAACGGGCGCCGGATCAGGCGGAATTCTGCCCAAAAAACGGGCAGTGGCGGTTTCGTGCCGGGTTTTCGGGCGCCCGCCTTTAACCTGTTGAATTACGCCGGTATAGGCGGGGCATGTGTGCACAGGAATTAGGCAAGTGAGTTTCTGCCTGGGGGACCGCGCGATTTCCCCGCCGGTGGCGCTGGCGCCGCTGGCCGGGATCACCGACCTGCCGTTCCGCCGGCTTGTCGCGCGCTTCGGCGCGGGCCTTGTCGTCTCCGAGATGGTGGCGAGCGAGGAGGTCGTGCGCGCCCATCCCGAGGCGCGGGCGCGAGCCGAACTGGGGCTGGGCGAGGGGGCGACCTCGGTGCAGCTGGCAGGGCGCGAGCCCTACTGGATCGCCGAGGCGGCAAAGCTGGTCGAGGGGCTGGGTGCGCGCATCATCGACATTAACATGGGCTGTCCGGCCAAGAAGGTCTGCAACGGAGCCTCGGGTTCGGCGCTTCTGCGCGACCTGCCGCTCGCCCTGAGGCTGATCGAGGCGGTTGTCGGCGCGGTGGACGTGCCGGTGACGCTGAAGACTCGGCTGGGATGGGATGCCGATTGCCTGAACGCTGCCGAACTTGCGCGCATGGCCGAGGCGGCGGGTGTTCAGATGATCACCATCCACGGCCGGACGCGCCAACAGTTCTACAAGGGATCGGCCGACTGGGCGGCGATCCGGGCGGTAAAGCGCGCGGTCCGCATCCCGGTTCTGGCCAACGGCGACATCACCGGCCCGGACGAGGCGCGTGCGGCGGTGCGGCTTTCTGGAGCCGATGGGGTGATGGTCGGGCGCGGGGCACAGGGCCGGCCCTGGATGCCGGCGCTGATCGCGCATTACCTTTACGGCGCGGCGAGGCCGGAGGTGCCCGAGGGTGCGGCCTTCGCCGATATGGTCGCCGCCCACTACGAGGAAATCCTGTCCTTCTACGGCGCCGTGCTTGGCCTCAGGATGGCCCGGAAGCATCTTGGCTGGTACATGGACGAGGCGCGCACCCCTGCGGCGCTCCGCCACGAGGTGCTGACCGCGCCGGCCCCCGCCGAGGTCTTCGCCCGGCTTGCACCGGCGCTCGAACGCGGGGCGCTGGCGGCATGATCCTGACCTCGGAATCGCTCTGGGCGTCGTTGCCGGTTCCCGCGCTCCTGATCGACGCGGCCGACCGGATCGAGGAGTTGAACCCGGCGGCCGAGCAGTTCCTGAACGCCTCGGCCAAGTCGCTTAGGGGACAGCCTGTCTGGGACAAGCTCTCGGTCGACGCGCTCCTGGACGGGGCGCTGACCCGGGTCCGCGCCGATCGGGCGGCGCTTTTCGTCAACGATGTCGATGTGACGGCCGGCGACCGGCCGCCGTTCCACTGTTCGCTCCAGATCTCGCCTGTCACCGACGATCCGGACCGGGTGATCCTGCTTCTTGCCAGCCACGAGATCGCCGACCGGCTGGAACGGGCGCATTCGGTCAAGGCGGCGGCCAAGTCGGCGATCGGCATGGCCGAAATGCTGGCGCACGAGATCAAGAACCCGCTGGCCGGCATCACCGGGGCGGCGCAGTTGCTGTCGATGTCGATTTCCGGCGAGGATCGGGAACTGACCGACCTGATCGTCGGCGAGAGCCGCCGGATCGTGAAGCTCTTGGAGCAGGTCGAGCAGTTCGGCAACCTGCGTCCGCCCGAGCGCCGGGCGGTGAACATCCATGACGTGCTCGATCGGGCGCGGAAATCGGCGGCGGTGGGCTATGCCGCGCACATGACCCTGGGCGAGGAGTACGACCCCTCGCTGCCGCCGACCTGGGCCGATCCGGATCAGCTTCTTCAGGTGTTCCTGAACCTTTTGAAGAACGCCGCCGAGGCGAATTCCGAAGGCGGGACGATCCGCATTCGGACCTTCTACGACCATTCGTTGCGGCTGCGCCGGACCGACGGGCAGGGGATCCCCCTGCCGCTCGCGGTAGAGATCGTCGAC
The DNA here is from genome assembly GCA_050303575.1 of Paracoccaceae bacterium. Taxonomy (GTDB): domain Bacteria; phylum Pseudomonadota; class Alphaproteobacteria; order Rhodobacterales; family Rhodobacteraceae; genus JBNLCA01. The sequence continues at coordinate 6,292 of JBNLCA010000001.1, read as the reverse complement.
GACGGGCCTGGCATCCCGCCCGCCATCGCGGCGGACATATTCGAGCCCTTCGTCTCGGGCCGCGAGAACGGCACCGGCCTTGGCCTCGCGCTGGTCTCGAAGATCATCTCGGAACACGACGGCTGGATCGGCGTCGATTCAGTGCCGGGACGCACGGTTTTCCGCATTTCACTGCCCTTGGCCCCCAAGGACGTACAAGTAAAGGGACCCTGACATGGACGGCACCATTCTCGTCGCCGACGACGACCGCACCATCCGCACCGTTCTGACCCAGGCTTTGACGCGTGCCGGGTGCAAGGTCCATGCGACCTCGTCGCTGGTGACGCTGATGCGTTGGGTCGAAGAGGGGAAGGGCGACCTTGTCATCTCGGACGTGGTCATGCCGGACGGTAACGGGCTTGAGATGCTGCCCCAGATCGCCAGGGAAAGGCCGGGCCTGCCGGTCATCGTGATCTCGGCGCAGAATACGATCATGACGGCGATCCAGGCGGCGGAGAAGGACGCCTACGACTACCTGCCCAAGCCCTTCGACCTGCCGGACCTGATGAAGCGCGCCGCCCGTGCGCTCGACCAGAAGCGAAAGACGCGGACCGAGCCGGCGCGCGAGGCCGGAGCGCCGCGCGAGGCGTCGGACCTGCCGCTGGTCGGACGGACCCCGGCGATGCAGGCGCTCTACCGGCTTGTCGCACGGGTGATGAATACCGAGATGCCGGTCCTGATCTCGGGCGAGAGCGGCACCGGCAAGTCGCTGGTGGCGCGGGCCATCCATGACTTCTCGGACCGCCGGACGCTGCCCTTCATCACCGTGCAGGCGGCCGATCTCCAGGGCATGGACGGGCCGTCGGCGGTGATCTCGAAGGCGCGGGGCGGCACGATCCTCTTCGACGAGGTCGGCGATTTCGACGCCGAGACGCAGGCCCGCGTGGTCAGGATGCTCGACAGCCTGTCGGACCCGTCGCCGCGGATCATGGCGACGTCGCAGTCGAACCTGGTCTCGGCGATGGAATCGGGGGCCTTCCGTCAGGACCTCTATTACCGCCTCGCCGGGGTCACCCTGAACGTGCCGGCCCTGCGCGAGCGGGTCGAGGACATTCCGCTTCTGGCCGAGCATTTCCTGATGCGGACCGAGCCCGGGACCCCGGTCCGCCGGATCAGCGCGCAGGCGATGGACCTGATCCGCGCCTATGCCTGGCCCGGAAACGTCCGGCAGCTGGAAAACACCGTGCGCCGCCTTGCCGTCACTTCGTCGGCCGAAGAGATCGGCCGTCCGGAAGTCGAGATGGCGCTGGGCAACCAGCCCGCCGCCGAGCCCATGGGCGCGCCCGAGGGCGACAAGCTTTCGGCCTCGGTCGCCAAGCATCTCAAGCGGTACTTCGACCTCCATGGCGGGGTGCTGCCGCCCCCGGGCCTCTACCAGCGAATCCTCAAAGAGGTGGAGCTGCCGCTGATCGAGATCGCGCTCGACGCAACCGCCGGAAACCAGGCGAAATGCGCCGATCTGCTCGGCATCAACCGAAATACCCTCAGAAAGAAGATCACGGACCTCGATATCCGCGTGACACGCCGCCGAAAGTTGATGTAAAAGCGCAACAGAAGCGTGGCGCAGGGGCACCGACCCCAAACGACGCCACGCCATATGGCGGTTGCCGCATCGAGCGGCGCAATATCGTGAGGCACCTGTGGCAAGCCCTGCGCGCGGCTTCAGCTGGGACAGGCTTCTGCGTCTGAGGCGGCAGCGCCGCGTGCAGAACCTTGCGACGTTGGGACTGGTCCTGCTCGGGCCGCTCCTGGCGCTTCTGACCTTCCTGATGCTGGGGCCGCTGGAAGAGGGCGCGTCGTCGGGCGGCCTGCGGGCAGTGCTCCTCGCCGACCTCATCTACATCCTTGCGGTCGCCGGCCTCGTCGCGATGCGCGTCGCCAAGATGATCGCCGCCCGCCGGGCACGTTCAGCCGGCTCGCGCCTGCACCTGCGTCTGACCGGCGTCTTTACGGCCGTGGCGCTGGGCCCGACCATCCTTGTCGCCGTCTTCGCCGCGATCACCGTGAACTTCGGGCTTGAGGGCTGGTTCTCGGACCGGGTGCGCAACGTGGTCGGCACCTCGCTCTCGGCGGCCGAGGCCTACGAGGACGAGCATCGCCGCGACCTTTCCACCGACGCCGAGGCGCTGGCGCGCTACCTGGTGATCGCGCGCCAGGCGACGCCGCTGATCGGCGACGGCGAGCTCAGGCAGCTTCTGACCCAGGGACAGGCCCAGGTCCAGCGAGGCCTCAAGGAAGCCTATGTGATCAACGGCGGCGCCGAGATCCAGGCGCGGGGCGAGCGGTCGTATCTCTTCGATTTCGAACCGCCCTCGTCGGACGAGCTGCGCCGCGCGTCGCAGGGCGAGACGGTCATCATCGAGGACTGGGACATCAACGAGTTCCGCGCGCTGGTCGCGCTGGAAGGCTACATCGACCGCTACCTCTACGTCTCGCGCTCGGTCGACGGTCAGCTTCTGTCGCTCCTGGATGAAACGCAGGAGACGGTCCACCTCTACAACCAGCTCGAAAGCGAGCGCGGCAAGCTCCTTTTCGAGTTCGGCCTCCTCTACCTCGGCTTCGCCATGATCCTGATCCTTGCGGCGATCTGGATGGGTCTGTGGTTCGCCGAGCGCCTGTCGCGGCCGGTCGGGCGGCTTGCCGGAGCGGTTCAGCGCGTCGGCGGCGGCGATCTCGACGTGCAGGTGCCCGAGGAGGAGGGCGACGACGAGATCGCCATGCTGGGCCGCATCTTCAACCAGATGACCAGGCAGCTGAAGGGCCAGCGCGAGGCCCTGATCGCGGGACACCGCGAGACCGAGGCCCGGCGGCGCCAGTTCGATTCCGTGCTCTCGTCGGTAACCGCCGGGGTCATGGGCCTTGATGCCGAAGGGCGCATCGACTTCATGAACCGGTCGGCCTGCAAGCTACTCCTCCTCCACGGGCAGGAAGATCATGGCCGGCCGCTGGACAGCGCCGTGCCGGAATTCGCCGGGCTGTTCGCGCGCCTGCGCGAGGAGCCGGGCGAGGCACAGCAGGAAGAGGTCAAGGTCGCCCGCAACGGGGCCCTGGAGAGCCTCCTCGTCCGCATGGCGCTCAGACGCAATTCCGAGGGCGTTCTGGAAGGCTACGTGGTGGCCTTCGACGACGTGACCGACCTTGTCAGCGCCCAGCGGATGGCGGCCTGGGGTGACGTAGCCCGCCGTATCGCGCACGAGATCAAGAACCCGCTGACGCCGATCCAGCTGAGCGCCGAGCGCATCCGGCGCAAGTTCCGCACGCTGGTGGGCGAGGAATCGGAGAACCTCGAACAGATGACCGAGGTCATCGTCCGCCAGACAAACGATCTGCGCCGGATCGTCGACGAGTTCTCGAAATTCGCGCGGATGCCCGAGCCGGAACGCAAGGTCGAGGACGTGACCCAGCTGGTTCGGGACGCGCTGATCCTGCAGGAAAGCGGCCAGGAAGGCGTCAGCTTCGCGTCGGACATCCCGGATGCGGAACTGGTCGCCGACGTTGACCGGACGATGATCTCGCAGGCCCTGACCAACCTGATCAAGAACGCCGGCGAGGCGACCGAGACGCTGATCGAGAAAGGCGCGCCCGAGGGCTACCGGCCCGAGATCCGGGTCAGCCTGAAGCGCGACGGCGACACCGCCGTGATCCGCGTCGCCGACAACGGCGTCGGGCTGCCCGCCGACCGGGCGCGGCTCTTCGAGCCCTACGTGACCACGCGGGCGAAGGGCACTGGCCTCGGCCTGCCCATCGTCAAGAAGATCATCGAGGAACATGGCGGCACGCTGACGCTGGCAGACGCGCCGCCGTTCGAGGAGGGCGCCCACCGCGGCGCGCTTGCAGAAGTACGTCTGCCGCTGAGGCCCGTCTTGGCCGAGGCACTGGCGAAGGAAGCGGTTTGAGGGAGTAGACTTGATGGCCGACATACTGATCACCGACGACGAGCGCGACATTCGCGAGCTCATCTCGGACATTCTGAAAGACGAGGGCTACACGACCCGGCTGGCGTCGAACTCGGAAGAGTGCATGGCGCAGATCAACGCCGAGCCGCCGGCTCTGATGATCCTCGATATCTGGCTCAAGGACAGTCAGATGGACGGGATCGACATCCTCAAGAAGGTCAAGCGCGACAACCCCGACGTGCCGGTGGTCATCATTTCGGGCCACGGCAACATCGAGATCGCCGTCGCGGCGATCAAGCAGGGCGCCTACGACTTCATCGAGAAGCCGTTCAACATCGACCAGCTTCTGGTCGTCATCGCCCGCGCGATGGAGACCTCGCGCCTGCGCCGCGAGAACTCCGACCTGCGCCGCAAGGAAGTGGTGACCGGCGAGATGATCGGATCGTCCGCCGGGTTCCGCGGGCTGAAGAGCCAACTCGACAAGGTGACGAAATCGAACGGTCGGGTGATGCTGACCGGCGGGCCGGGCTCGGGCAAGGAGGTCGCCGCGCGCTACATTCACGCCCAGTCGAACCGCGCCTCGGGCCGGTTCGTCACGGTGAACTGCGCGGTGGTCGAGCCCGACCGGATGGAAGAGGTCCTCTTTGGCCGCGAGAGTGCGGGCAGGGGCGTCGAGCCGGGCCTTCTGGAGCAGGCGCACGGCGGCGTGATCTATTTCGACGAGGTCGCCGACATGCCGCTCGGCACCCAGTCGAAGATATTGCGCGTCCTGGTCGAGCAGCAGTTCCAGCGCGCCGGCGGGTCCGACAAGGTGCGGGTCGACCTGCGGGTGATATCTTCGACGACGCGCGATCTCGACGCCGAGATCGCGGCGGGTCGGTTCCGGCAGGAACTCTACCACCGTCTCAACGTCGTGCCGATCCCGGTGCCGTGCCTGGAAGACCGGCGCGAGGACATCCCCGAGCTTGCCGCGCACTTCATCGAGCAGTTCCACAAGGGTCAGGGCCTGCCCCTGCGCGAGCTTTCCGACGAGGCGTCGGCGATGCTCCAGACGATGCGCTGGCCAGGCAACGTGCGCCAACTGAGAAACGTCATCGAGCGCGTGCTGATCCTGGGCGAGGGGACCGGGCCGATCCTGGCGCGCGAACTGCCATCCGGATCGGGCGAGACCGAGAGCGAGGGCAAGGTCGTCCTGACCGGGGCCCTGGCGACGCTTCCCCTGCGCGAGGCGCGCGAGCTTTTCGAGCGGGAATATCTGCTTACCCAGATCAATCGATTCGGCGGCAACATCTCCCGCACAGCGAACTTCGTCGGAATGGAGCGCTCGGCGCTGCACCGCAAGCTCAAGTCGCTGGGCGTAGGCACCACGAACAAGGGCGGCGCGCGCGTCGCCTATGTCGAGGAAGAGGCCGAGGAGGAAGCCTGAGCCGATTGACCCCGGCTGCGGCCTCTGCCAACACTCGGCCCGGATCGGGCGCCGGCTCTTGCCGGGCGCGGATCGGACCTGAAAGGTAAGCGATGAAGGTCATCATCTGCGGGGCGGGTCAGGTCGGCTGGCAGATCGCTCGGCATCTCTCGGGCGAGCAGAACGACGTCACGGTGGTCGACGTCTCGCCCGATCTGGTGCGCCGCGCGACCGAGGCCCTGGACGTGCAGGGCGTGGTCGGCTTCGCCTCGTACCCGGACGTGCTTGACCGGGCCGGTGCGCGCGATGCCGACATGATCATCGCCGCGACCCATTCCGACGAAGTGAACATGGTGACCTGCCAGGTTGCCCACTCGATCTTCTCGGTGCCGCGCAAGGTGGCGCGCCTGCGCGCCCAGAGCTACCAGAACGCGATCTATTCCGACCTCTACCGGCGCGAGCACATGCCGATCGACGTCGTCATCTCGCCCGAGAGGGAAGTCGCCGAGGCGGCGCTCCAGCGTCTGGCCTCGCCCTCGGCCTTCGACACCGAAAGTTTCCTTGGCGGCATGGCCCAGCTTCTGGGCATCGCGCTGGAGGAGGACTGCCCGGTCCTGAACACGCCCCTGCGCCAGCTGACGGATCTTTTCTCGACACTGCGCGCCATCGTGGTCGGCGTCCGCCGCGAGGGAAAGCTCTTCGCGCCCGAGCCCGAGGACCAGCTCTTCGCAGGCGACCAGATCTACGTCTTCACCCATGTCGAGGACGTCACCCGCACGCTCGAGATCTTCGGCAAGTCGACCAAGAAGCAGGAACGCGTCGTCATCATTGGCGGCGGCAATGTCGGGCTTGCAGTCGCCAAGGCGCTCGAGACGCGCACCGACCGGATCCGTGCCAAGGTGATCGAGCGCAGCCGCGCCAATGCCGAGCGCGCCGCCGACGCGCTGGAACG